>JBCBPQ010000431.1:0-4432 GCA_039820645.1 Cyanobacteria bacterium J06633_8
ACATCTCTTTAACACCAACCTTCTCAGTCACAAGCTTGATATGGATGGAAATGGGTGGAGTTTACGTAGTCGCTAATATTCGTGGTGGTAGATAGTTCCTGGTGTAGTATAGCTGGTAAAGATATAAAAAGTTTCGGTGTCGGTTTTTTTGCCATTAAAACCACCAATTGAACCGATACCTGGTAGTTCTACTTCTCGAACAAGTGCACCTTTAAAATCATAAATTTTGATTTGGCTGCGAGCATCTTTAAGATATTCGGCGACAAATTGATTGTTGATTGTACCGATACTTTCCAATGTTTCTTGAGTTTGGGGAATTATTTCTTGCCAGTTTTTAGGTTCTGGTTTTTGAATATTGATGCCAATTACTCTTCCTCGTGGGGCATTTAAATCAGTTTGAAAGTAGAATAGATTATCGTCATTATCGATAAAGCTATAAGCTGATTCAAATTGACTTATCAATTCAACAACTTCACTTGATGGATTGGTTAGATCCTGATAAAAAACTAAGTTTTTAGAGTCAGTGCCCAACCAAACTGAAATAATTAAATAATGTCCATCTTCTGTAACATTACCGTTAAAACCCCACTCTTTCTCGTCGGAACGCTCATAAATTAAAGTGTCTTGTGATTGTGCTGTACCAAGTTGATGATAATAAAGTTTTTGATAGTAATTAAGGTCTTCTAATTTAGTGTTTTCGTTTGGTTCATCGTAGCGACTGTAGAAAAAACCTTTGCTATCGTTAGTCCAAGAAGCGCCAGAAAACTTAATCCACTTTAAATTGTCTTCTAGATCTTCCCCTGTTTCAATATTTCTGACTTTCCACTCTTGCCAATCAGAACCAGCAATTGATATACCGTAAGCTAAATATTGACCGTTGTCGCTGATAGATATTCCAGAAAGCGCAACGGTTCCATCTTCAGACAGCTTATTAGGATTTAATAAAATTTCTGGCTCATCATCAAGATTTTTTAAGGTATATAAAACGCTTTGATTTTGTAACCCATCATTCTTAAAATAAAAATAACGACTTCCTTCTTGAAAAGGAACGCCGTATTTTTCGTAATCCCATAATTTTGTCAAACGCTTTTTGATTTCATCTCTAGCCGGAATTTGCTCTAAATAATTGAAAGTAACTTTGTTTTGCGCTTCTACCCAAGCAATAGTATCTTTTGAATCAGGATTTTCCAACCAACGGTAATAATCTACAACTTCAGTACCGTGATAATTATCAACTTGTTCTACTTTGCGGCTAACTGGATAGTTTAGTTTTGATTGAGTACTCATGTTTTGTTGAGAAGAAGGTACTGTTACATGGTACAAAAATGTGCAGGCAAGAACAGTTGTCAAGAAAATAACTATAAATTTAGGTAAACGCTTAAACAGTTTGTTCATCCAGAAATTGCGTTGACTTTCAAACATACGTATAGTACGCTATTGTCCATAAGGTCTTCCAATAATATACATACGAGTGAAAATTGTTATATTTTCGTTGAATATCGTAAAAATATCAATATTTACTTGATACAAAAGCCCCTCGGAGGCTGATTTTTTGTTTTTTTCGTTACAAGGTTCTGCTTTCATAATTGGGAGGCACAACTTGCGCTAAGGGATTCTCAGCCAAAGATTGGCAACCAGTCATATTACTTTTTTTCCTACGCACCCTTTAAGTTTTTAAGCATTGGCAACTAATTTTTCGCCTTTGAGCATCCTCACGGCGGCTTCAAGTAAGGCTTCCTCTAAATATGGCTTAGTAAAGTATCCGCTTGCACCTAGTTGAATTGCCATTTGTCTATGTTTATCCGCACCACGAGAAGTAAGCATCGCTATGGGTAAATCGCTCAAATCGGGATTTTTTTGAATGCGTGATAATAATTCTAAACCGTCACAACGGGGCATTTCGATGTCACAGAAGACGATATCGCAAGGTAAACCGGAACGTAATTTATCCCATGCTTCTTGCCCGTCGCGGGCTTGTTCAACACGATAACCTGCTTTACTAAAGGTAAGGGAAAGTAATTCACGGACTGTAATTGAGTCATCTACAATTAGTACTGTGGGGTCAATTTTCGCTTCAGCAGGTTCTGATGGTACAAGAGTATCTTTTTGATCCCAAAGACTGACGCTACTTTGCCTAGATGTACGTCCCTCAAAGATGTCGATTAATTCCAATACGTCAACAATGGGCATAATTCTACCATCACCAAGGACAGTAGCACCTGCTACACCGATAGGCTTAGGTGCGGGACCTTCAAATTGTTTAATTACGATTTCTTGTTCGCTTAAAACTTGGTCAATTTGCAGCGCAATCATAGTATTGGCAGAACGCACTATAATTACAGAAACCATGTCATCATCTCTGTTACCGCCATAAACGTTGCCGCGACTCAGCAAACGGTTAAAGGTTAATAACTCAGACAGGGGACGGAAAGGCAGTTTTGTATCCCGCCAGAATATATACTTTTTACCGTGTTTATCTTCCTGAATATCTTTAACTGCCATATCCAGAGTATCTTCCACGCCATCCATAGAAAAGGCAATTCTGGCTTTATCCGAAACGCAACATAAAGCTTTACAAATACTCAAGGTAAGGGGTAAACGGATAGTAAAGGTAGTTCCCTTACCCAAACTAGAATCCGTATTAATCGTTCCTCGGATTTCACTGATAGAGGTGCGAACTACGTCCATTCCGACACCTCTTCCTGCAAGTTGATCTGCTTCATCTTTGGTACTGAAACCGGAATGGAATAGTAGTTCGTAGACTTCCATTCGCGACATAGCTTGTGCTTGCTGTGGTGTAATTAAACCAACCTTAAGTGCCTTTTTCTTTACTTTTTCAGCGTCGATACCAGCACCGTCATCACTTACAGAAATAATGGTTTGATTACCTTGGTGAAAAGCACGAATTTTGATTGTTCCTTGAGGGGGCTTACTTCTTGCTTCTCTTTCTTCGGGAGTTTCAATACCGTGAGCGATAGCATTATTAAGTATATGATTCAAAGGGTCAGTTAAATGCTGAAGAATCATTTTATCGATTAAAGTGTCCTGCCCTTCGATAAACAATTGCACTTGCTTGCCGCACTTAATTGAATTATCTCGTACTCCTCTTTCCAAACGAGTCGTTACCTGGGAAAAGGCTTCCATTCGCGATCGCGTTATGCCTTCTTGCAGTTGTGAAGTAACCTGACGAAATTGACGGGCAACTCGTTCGTTTTCTTCAACAACAAAGTCAATATCGCTGGCTGATTCTCTTACCCGTACAATTAATTCAATCATTTCTTGGGATAGGGTATGAAAAGGGGTAAACCTATCCATTTCTAATTCACTGAAACCCATTTCGGAACTAGAATTAGAGCTAAAGCTGGAATTTCCGAATCCATTATCTTTACGGCTGGCTAATAAAGAAGCTTCTAATAAGGAACGCTCGTAAAGTTCCTGCATCCTGGCACCTACGTCGGAAAGGCTTTGTATCTGATGGAGCAGGTTATCAAGGGATTGTCGCATCCGTTCTTGGTCTTGTTCTAATGTATTACGATTTACAACTAATTCACCAACCAAGTTACTCAAGTTATCTAGATGTTTGACCGGAACTCGCATCAATTGCTCGCCTTTAGTGCTGCGAGTGGTCTTGGGAGAATTTACTTTAGCAGTATTTTTACGAGGTATAGATGTATTTGCTTGCTCTAGTAATTTTTCTAAATCGCCAAATTCATCACCTATACTTGTTTCGGCTTCAATATTTACTGAAGGGAGTGTATCACTTGCGGATTCTTGGGGAGTATCGAGAACAAGCAAATCTTCTAGTGCAGCAAATTCATCATCCACTTCTGTTATGACTAGCTCTTCCCCAAGTAAAGATTCTAGTTGAGAAAATTCATCTAGTATTTCTTCAGGTTGTTGCTGTAAATCGTTTTCGGGAACTGCGATATTTTCTTCGGCTACCTGTTTTTTTGCTTGTGCAACAAAAGGTAAAAATGTAATTTCTTCTTCTTTTGATGTTGCTTGTAAAGTAATTTCATCATCTAAAGGAATATTTTCAGCAAATAAATCATCAATTAATTTTGCTTGGGTATTAGCTGTTATATTTTCTAAATTGTCTGATAATTCAATATTATCTTCGTTACTTTCTTCTATAATTTCTGACTCTAAAGATTGGAGAGGTTGAGAATAATTTATAGAATCAATATCTAAAGTTTCTTGTGCAACAGGATTCTCTGGGTTTTCAAGGGAATCATCTGTAGTTAATTCAGGTAAATTATCAGCTTCAACAGGAATCCCAAATAAATCTTCTTCTACAGATAATTGTTGTGGGGAATCATCTGTAGTTAATTCAGGTAAATTATCAGCTTCAACAGGAATCGCAAATAAATCTTCTTCTACAGATAACTGCTGCGGCGAATCATCTGTAGTTAATTCTGGTAAATTGTCGGCT
>JBCBPQ010000432.1:0-4415 GCA_039820645.1 Cyanobacteria bacterium J06633_8
AAATTTTTAGATCCCCCTAAATCCACGCCACTTGCTACAAGTCGGGGAACCCCTTCGGGTTCAACACTTTGCTTATGCCGGGGAACCCGTCCACCGCAAGTGTTTCACCGCCCAACGCAGTGGCTCCCCTTAAAAAAGGGGGACTTTTACCCCCCCTTTTATAAGGGGGGAAGGGGGGATAAGCCGATAATTAGGGTAAAAACGATACTTTTCAAACAACCTCTTAGTTGCATTGAAACCTGTCCCAAATTATGGGTTGGGAAAAGTTTCAAAGCGCCTGTAGTTTTGTAGTGCAAAGTTTTGAATTCACCGCATATTCTAAATTTAGAAAAGGTTGAACAAAAGCTAAAATTGCGATTTTTATTTATCAATCGAAAAATCCCAGGAGACATTTACAAATGGCTAAAATTAAAATCAACGATGTCAATTTAGACGGTGCAGAATTATTTAACGATTCAGAAACATTTTTGAATGAATTGCAAGATGGTGAAATTGAGCAGGTTGTTGGTGGCTTGAAAGTTGCCCCCGAACACCCAATAACTACTACTGCTTATTTTCCCGACAAACCATATAAGACAATCCATATTCCCCATAGAACCATTCTTATTCGCCCAATCAAACCGACTCATCCTATAAAGCCAGTTCATCCTACAAAGCCAGTTCATCCCATCAATTTTCCTGATTTTCCTCACCCATGGAATCCAGTAATGCTGTAAGTTTTTTTTAATAAAACTTGCAAATAGCCCTCCTTATAAAGGGGGCTGGGGGGATATTAATATCTGGAATATCAATTTCTCCTAATTACTCTAAAGTCAAAAATAATTCCCAGGAGAGCTATTTCAAAATGGCGAAAATTCAAATCAACGATGTAAATTTAGACGGTGCAGAATTATTTAACGATTCAGAGACATTTTTGAATGAATTGCAAGATGGTGAAATTGAGCAGGTAGTTGGTGGCTTGAATAAAGTTGCACCCTCCGAATACGTAGCAACTACTAGTGCTTATTTTCCCGATATACGGTATAGCACAACACTCCAGTTTCGACCAATAGAATCGACCGTTCCCAAACAGCCAGTTCATCCTAAAAAGCCAGTTCATCCTACAAAGCCATTTAGATTTAAAGGACCAATTGATCTTAAAAAGTTGATCAAATTCTCTCATGTTCCTCACTAATATACTGTAAGTTTTTCTGAATAAAACTTGCAAAAAATCCCCCTTTTGAAGGGGGGTTGGGGGATTTTATATTATAAGGTTGCGACTCAATTAATAAACAAATACACAATTTTTAAATAATTAATTTCGGAGTTATTCTATGTTAGATAATATTTCAGAAACAGATGCAAAACTACCAGAATTTGAAGGAAAGAAACATAAATTACCTTTACCACTATATCCGAAACTAGCTGCATCTGTTAATCAATATCAAAATCAAATTATTTTTTCTCAAGAAGGACGAGATTTTGCTTTTCAAGTTAATAGTCAATCAGAAAAAGCATTACAAAAAGTTCTAACTATGATGGATGGAACAAATAGTTTGACTAAATTACAGAAAACTTTCTCTCCTAGCAATCCGGACGCTATTAATACTTTGCTACGTTATTTAGATGATAAAAAACTGCTTGATGATGCTGATGATATAAAGATTAATTCAGGTTTAGATGTTTTGCTAGAGTTGGAAAATTTAAGTTACGAATTAATTAAAAAGAAGTCAAATGAAAATGAATTGACATTCATCACACCAGATATATTTAATTTGTCAATCAACGTTATTTACGGTTTTGCCATAGAAGCTTATCATTTATTTGCTCATCAACCCTATATAGATGCTTCTACCCTGAGTTTCCAAAGTTCTACTGAAATTAGAGAATTAATAAATCAGCTTTATTGCAAAGAATATGGTCAAGATAAATTTTTAATCGAAGCACTGAATTCGATTGGTATTGACAAGGAAGATTTAATAGATACAATGCCACTGCCACAAACAATGGGAATGTGTAATAGTTTGGCATATTGGGCAAGTTTTGATTCGCTGTTTTATTTTAGTATTTTAGGATTTTTAGCAAATCAAAATCTGACAAATTTTAGCTATTATCTTCAGGCTTGCGAAAGTTTGAAAGTAAACTATAGCTTTATAGAATCTATTCAAAATTTAGTCAATGATTTGCAAAAGAGTAAGCTTGATAATATTAGTCATAAAATATTTAAGCATATCTCTCATATTGACGAAAAAACAAAGCAAAGATTACAAGGGCAAATTTATCTTTTCATAGAAACTTACATCAATTATCACAACGCTATTCTTTATTATTATTCATCGAGTAATAGTTTATTACGTAGAGTTTCAGAAATTTAAAATCAAGAATCAAAAATCAAAAATCAAAAATAACTAATAACTAAGAAATAATCAGGATTAAATAAATGACACTAACTAAAATCGTATTTCAGCAACCAGTGTTTAAAAGCCGGGTTATATTTGAATTTAAAGATGATGAAATTATCATTATTGATGCGAATCAGGCATTTTCTATTGCAGCACCATCAGAATATTATCAAGCCATAGCTACACTATTAAGACTTTTACAAATTGGTGGTTTATCCCTAAACCAATTAAGTGAAGCTTGCCCCGAGATTGAAGAAGAAATACCAGAACTACTTGGGAATTTTGATAGACGTGGTTTATTAATTGAAACGGAAAAGAAAGTCCCTTCTGCTGGTATGAGCGGAAGTCAATTTTACCGAGAATTCTGGCGATTTATAGAACGCTTAAAACTACAATTTACATCTTCTCCATACTTTGCCAAAATGGCTGATGGCACAATTACTAAAAATGAGCTAATTGGCTATGCTTTAGAGTCTTATCATGTAACTCATTTGTGTCCCAAACTTTTGGCTCCTGCTTTAGCAAATTATGAATCGAATAGTGTGGATAAACTGCTACAAGAATTTTTTGCTTCAGAGTTGCATCACGACCGTTTAATTGCTAAATCTTTAAAGAGTGTAGGAATTACAGACGAGCAAATTCAAAAAATGCAGCCGCTACCAAGCACTTTTGCAATTTGTTCATCTTTAGCAATGTTTGCCAAGCAGCACCCTTTGAGTTTCAAAACAGCATTGATGCTATTTGAGCAAGATGAGCCATTATTTCACGAGTATTTTAAAAAGCAATCTCAAGCTTTAGAATTACCTAGAGATTTTTATCAACCTATCTTGCTTCATGCCGGAATTAATGAAGATGGAGGGCATGAAGATATTACGGGAGTATTACTAGCAGAAATATCTTATATAACTCCATCAGAGCAATTGATAGTCAAGAAAAACATGGCCAACTTAATGGAGTTAATTGTTTTACGAAGTTACGAGATAGTTGATTATTACGGAAATGAAAATAACGTTATTCCTCGTTGTTTTATATAGAAATAAATATAGTTGAATCGTAATTGATAGTGCAATAGATTTTGTACCTCACCCCGCCCTTTGGGCACCCCTCTCCTTGTAAAGGAGAAGGGAAATGTTTTTTATCCCTGACATGTTGCACCACTCGCAATAAGAGCCAGAGGCTGTTTTACTAGTTCCCAGGTTCAACCTCGGAACTAGGATATGGAGGCTCTGCCTCCACTTAATGATAATGGTGCAAGATGTAAGTTATATTCTCACTTTAACATTGAACCTAATACTGATTCATATATTTAAAAATCGCAGCAATATTCCGAGCATCATCAATACCGCGATGGTGAGTACCTTGGAATTCTAAGCCCAAATATTGCAAAGCTTGCATCACCCCAAACTTTTTTTGCTTATTGCCAGAAGACGAAGAAAATTCCTTTTTTATATTTCGATGTTCCGTACCGAAAGGGTAAGGTAAATTATGAAAAGTGCAATCTAAAATAAATTGGTTTTTATCGTAATTTCCCCAGGAACAAAAGATATTGTGAGGATGGGATTCAATCCATTTTTTAAAGTGGGGAATAACTTCCGGGAAAGTTGGTGCTGGTTCGAGATTTTTTTGAGTAATGCTAGTTAATTCCGTGCAAAAACTAGTAAGTTTCGGATGTCTCACGGGCTTAATAAACTGCTGATACTCCGAATCTATTTCCCAAGTCGAACGATTCAACATTACCGCACCAATTTCAATAATTTCCATTTCCTGCTTGGGAATACTGCCATCATTGCAACAAGTAGCTTCTACATCTACTACCAAAAAATAGCTCGACATTTTTCAGTTATCAGTTATCAGTTATCAGTTATCTAAGTAGGTTGGCATTGAAAATAGTAATTGGGTGAAGCCTTTTATAGGAAGTAGAGAGTAGAAAGTAAGTAAGTCGGCACAAATAAACCAAGCTACATTACAGAATGTAAATTACCCTCAAACCCTTATTTATATTGCCTTTTGCCTATTGCCTATTGCCTTATCCCA
>JBCBPQ010000433.1:0-4362 GCA_039820645.1 Cyanobacteria bacterium J06633_8
AATTTAAATCGGGGAAAAGTAGTTCTAATTGTTCAATAGCACCTAAATTAATTGAAGCATCTTCTCGAATAGCAGTTAACAACTAACAACTAATAACTAACAACTAATAACTAACAACTAACAACTAACAACTAACAACTAACAACTAACAACTAACAACTAACAACTAACAATTAATAAATTATGACTTTTAGAGTTGGTGTTGCTGGCCCGGTTGGTTCGGGAAAAACGGCTTTGGTGGAAGCTTTATGTAAATCAATGCGTGATGATTATCAAATTGCGGTTGTTACTAATGATATTTACACTCAAGAAGATGCACAGTTTTTAACTAAGTCTCAAGCTTTAGAAAAAGAAAGAATTTTGGGTGTAGAAACTGGTGGTTGTCCTCATACTGCTATTCGAGAAGATGCTTCAATTAATTTAGGTGCTATTGAACAATTAGAACTACTTTTCCCCGATTTAAATTTGGTTTTTTTGGAAAGCGGTGGCGATAATTTGGCTGCAACTTTTAGTCCGGAATTGGTTGATTTAACAATTTACGTGATTGATGTGGCTGCGGGAGACAAAATTCCCCGTAAAGGTGGTCCTGGTATTACTAAATCGGATTTACTTGTGATAAATAAAATTGATTTGGCTCCCTATGTTGGTGCTGATTTACAGGTTATGGAAAGGGATACTCGCAAAATGCGCGGGGAAAAGCCTTTTATATTTACTAACTTGAAACAACAAGAAGGTTTGAGGACAATTATTGAATTTATTTCGATGAATATTTGTTAAATTCTTTACAACCTAAATAACCAGTGGAAATTAAAACCAATGTTAGTACTAGTATCGGCAACTAATCCGCCGATGCTATTTTGTCCGCTGGTATTACTCAGGTAAATATCAATTCCTAAATCTGTTTTGGGTTCAAAGTAGCGCAAACCCGTACTCCAAACTAAATCGTAACCGGAAACTGGGGTTAATTCTGCAATTAATTGAAATTTATCGGATAAAACTTGGTTTATTCCTAATCCTAACCCGAAGCGTTCTTCTTTTCGATAAAATGCTGCTTTGGGGTTAAAAAATAAGGCTGTTTTATCGCTATTTTGATAAACAATAGGTACTTCTGTAAATATAGTTCCTATTTGATTTTGATGGGCTATATTTCTAACTCCTTTCACTTTTACACTTAAGGAAAAAGGGTCACCTTGTGCTTGATTGAGGAATCTTAACTTTGCACCCAAACCATATTTAACCTCATTTCCGAAAGTTTCTCCACTAGGAAGATTGTCATCATTACCAAATTGTTCTAAAGGAATTTCCAACTGTAAATCATTCGCTAAACCATACATAATATTTAATTTAGCGTTTCCTCCAGAAGTCATACCCGTAGTTAATCGGATTTGATCTGGTTTTAAAGTACTGCTGTTGCTAAGGGTTAAACCATCTAACAGTAATTGTTTGTCGCGATTGGATAGGGGAATATCGGGTTTATTTCCAAAGTTAGAAGCGTAGTTTTGCCCGAAATCAAAGATGTATTTAACCTTGGCACCAAATATAACTTCATTCCCGTCGGGGATAAAAGCTAAAAGATTGGTAGTTGGAGTTGCTCCAAAGGCATTCGTACCATAAACTTCTACACCAGCACGAGGATTTATTGCATAACGAGTACCAGCAGTCCATAATAATTTGCGGAAAATAGAGTTATCTTCCGAATCTAAGGCATTACCTCCAGGTCCTAATGGTAAATTAGCATTAGCAAACAAATTCAATTTTTCCGAAGCTTGCAAGCTTATACCCGCACCAAGATTAATAAAAGTTCCATAAAATTCTGCTTGCTTTACTTTGTCAGGGTAGAATACGACTCCGGGGGTGAAGTGTAATTGAAGTTTATCGTTAGCATCATAAGTAACTGGAACTTCTACTTTTCCTATAACATAGGATTCTGTAGTTTTCTCGTTAGTGTTATTAAATAATCCGATATCGGAAGAAAGTCCTAATAACTCAGTAGTACCGCTAACTGCTACTTTTAATTTTTCGTTTTTTAGTACTTGATATTTAAGGCTTGGTGCAAAAGATTCAAATGTTAAATTAGGAAATGTTCCGTTGATTTGACTTTTGGTCGGATCGTCGTATGATTGTGCTGCAAAACTTAACTGTAACTTATCGGTGACACCCCAATCCAAAGAAGCGTAATAGTTTTGATAGCCAGTATTTCCCTGACGATTATCTCCTGGTTTAGCTTGATGAGTACCCGCTTCAAATTGTACTGAGCCTTTAGGTAATTGATTTGCTGTTTCTAAATTAAAAAGTCTTGTCGGAGGTTTTTGTAAAGGAGAAAGTTCTGGTTCTATTTGTTTGATTTGTAAGTCTTTTGCATCAGTACTAATTTGTGAAAATTCAATCGATGAATTTGTGTCAAACTCTGGTTCATTAATAGTTGTCAAATCTTGCTTTAAAGATTTTTTTTTAGCTTCTTTTAGCTTGGTAATTAAATCTTTTGATTGTAAATTAGTCTGTTTCTTAGAATTATCTTCACTCGCAAAAGCAATTGTAGGAATTGAAAAAGCTAGTACGGTGTAAGCAGCTACATTTAATATTCGCATACATCTCAATATTTTTATATAGCGATAAAGCTATTATGTAGAGTTAACAATATGGCTAAACTATTAATAAGTCACAAGTAAATATCTGCCAGTTTTCAAACGGGCAATCGGAAAGCTATATATTTATCCGATGAATAACTTAAGTTATTTCAAATGACAAAAATTCGGTTTATCTATTAAGATAATTCTTTTAAATAAAAGCCAGTTACCTTTTAAAACAATTCAAGATAGATGCACCATGTTAAAAAATATGTGATTTGGGATATTTAAAACAGTATTAGTAGGTAATACACCCTAATCAAACAAAAAAAGTATAGTGTATTATTACTGTTTTGGAAGTATTATAATAAACATATAAAGCTTTTTATTTTATTTATGCTTAAATACCTTTGTTCGTAGGATTTTAATCCTTAAATACTTGTATGACCCATCACGTTATTAAAGCGACTAAGGAAACGGTGCATCTTGGTGGTTTTTCGCATTTATTAGAACCTGTCTTAACCGTAAACTCTGGCGATACTGTAGATGTCGAAACTTATACCGGGTTTCACCTTTGCGATCGCGCACCACAAGAGTTTGTAACACCTGCATTATTAGACATATACGAAAATCTTCCCTCAGAACGTAAAATTGCACCAGGACCTCATTTATTAACTGGTCCCATTTATGTGGAAGATGCTCAACCTGGTGATGTTTTAGAAGTAAATTTAAAGCAAATTGCACCCAGACTACCAGTTGGTTTTAATGCTATTCGTAAAAATTGGGGTGCCCTACCGCAACAGTTTACTGAACCTGCATTGAGATTTATTCCCCTAGATTTAGAAAATAACGTTGCCGAATTTCCTACAGGTAGCGGAATTAAAATTCCTCTCAAACCATTTTTCGGCATTCTTGGGGTTGCGACAACTGAAAATCATCGGAATTCCATACCACCAGGAAACTATGGCGGCAATATCGACAACCGGGAATTACAAGCAGGTTCCAAAATATTTTTACCCGTATTTGTTCGGGGCGCATTATTTTCCATCGGTGATGGACATTCAGCCCAAGGAGACGGGGAAGTAAATGTGACTGCAATTGAAACTTCCATGAATGGTACTATTGAACTAAAGCTTCACAAGGGTTTGCAAATCTCCACACCAATAGCCGAAACTCCTACTGATATCATCACCATGGGTTTTGCTCCTACATTAGATGAAGCTTTAGAAAAAGCCTTAAAAAATATGATTGATTTTCTGGTAAGCTGCACAAAGTTATCTCCAGAAGAAGCTTATATTTTATGCAGTTTAGCTGTAAGTTTTCGGATTACTCAAGTCGTTAACTTACCTCAAAAAGGCGTGCATGGAATGCTTTCTAAAACTCTTTTGCCAAAAGGTATAGGAGGCGCGTACCACCGGAGTGAATAAACAATTTCCGTGGAATCAGCGTAATCCATTTAATCAGTGTTCGGAGTTAAGAGTGATAAATAAAATGCTTTACTAATAGTTTTTTTTTCTTACTTTTTACTGTTAACTGCTCACTGTTAACTGTTAACTGTTAACTGTCATGGTACTGCTCATGGAAATTTGGTTGCCTCTGCTGATTAGTGGATTAATTGCAGGTATTCTTGCAGGATTGTTGGGAATTGGTGGTGGTACGGTTTTGGTACCTATACTACTAGCATTTAATAAGACACCATTGCAGGCTGTTGCTACTAGTAGTCTTGCAATTGTGATTACGGCAACTTCTGGAACTATCCAGAATTGGCGCATGGGATATATTAATTTTCAAAAGG
>JBCBPQ010000434.1:0-4323 GCA_039820645.1 Cyanobacteria bacterium J06633_8
CCCTGACTTACATTTGGCGACGGTAAATCAACCCAACTTGTAATTACCGCAGGTTTTCTTACAGGCTGATTAGGGCTGAGCGGTAAACCTCCCCTTCCCGTTGAAACAAAGCTGCTAGCATTTTGTCTTCCTCTGGGAGTGCAAGCTTGAGCAACTTGCTCTGATGCATCAACTAGATTTTCCGGTAGTTCAATTACACCACGATTCGGGTCAATATCTGGATCTGTAATTGTAAAATCACCGTTTAAATTCGGATTCTGCTGGGAAATTGCCGTAATGTTGCTGCTAGACAAATTATTTGGGTTAAGCTCTTGGGGGTTATCAGTTCCCAGTTGTTGAATTAATTCGTCTCTAGTTAAAGGTGCAATTCCAAAAATATTATTCGCATTAATTGTAATTAGTCCGCCGCTACCGCTAAAAGCATTGGCTGTAATATCGCTATTTTCATCGGGGAGAGCGACAATAAAACCATCAGGAGCATCAATAGTAATGTTACCACCATTTCCCGGAGCCGCAGCCGTACCCGCAGAGGTGGAAACTTGACTTTGATTGCGTAATAGTAAAAAGTCTTCTAAAGTCAGCTTGATATTACCTGCATCCGCTGTTGCTACAGTTTCACCAATTAGTTTGGCTTGGTTGTTTAACTCGATTTTATCAGCAGTTATTTCTAAATTACCAGCGTTGCCGGTACCCGTGCTGCTGACGGTAACTTCTCCGTTGTCTTTTACCAGGAGACTTGGTGTGGTGATGAATAGATTTCCGGCGTTTCCGGTGCCTTCCGCTGCGGTGAATAGGGTGCTGTTGACGGGAATATTTTCACCAATTGTACCCGTACCTGAAACTTCTACAGAATCCGTAGCATTAACATTTAAAATACCACCGTCGCTGCTGGAAAAAGAACCAGCCCTAACTAATCCCCCATCTCGAATTACCAATTTGCTGACATTAAAGTCTGCCCTACCGGGATTATTATCTGTACCAAAGTTATCAGCTGATATTTTGGCTCCATTTTCTACTGTCAGCACTCCGGTATTAATAGTTAAGCTACCTACATTACCTGTAGTTACTCCCGGCTCCGCAGAAACAAAAATACCGCTACTACCTCCTTCTTGTGTCGCATTAGTTGCACTACCAGTAAGGGTAACAAAATCAGTAGCATCAATCTTAATATCTCCCCCGCTACCGCTCTGACGTGCTGCGCTGGATATCTGCGCTCCTCCTGTAAGAGTGAGTTGGTTGGTTTCAATTGTTAATTGTCCGGCATTTCCAGAAATTTTTGGGGCAGGTTGTGCAACTTGAGCAAAAATTCCGGTATTAATTGCAGCATCTTCAATATTACCTATCAGTTGAATATTATCTGAAGCTCTAACTAAAATATTTCCAGCATTTCCTATATTAAATGTAGAAGCATCAATTACGGCTCCATCACTGATAATGATTTCCTTAGTCTTTATTTCTACATTACCACCATTGCCTGAACCAAAGACTAAAGAACCTAGTGCAGTAGGAGTTACGCCGTTTGGGTTAGCAGCATTACCTATTAATTCTACAGACTCGGAAGCTTTTACTAGTATATTTCCAGCTTTAGCTTCACCAAAAACAAAAGTTCCAATATTTGCACCTCCACTCAATTTAACTGATTCAGAAGCATTAATAATTAAATCTTGCCCCGGTATTGAACCTTCTGTATCCGCAAAAATAATTGACAATTCACTTAGCTCAATATTTCTAGCATTTACCTGAATGGAACCTCCACCTGTACCGCTAGCATCAACCATAGCTTCTTGAGAAAGGGTAATATCTTGGAAGTTTTGTACATCTGTATATCCAAGTGCAAAGCCTGTATCGATTTCCCTCAAATTAACAAAACTATCACCTTCAATGCTACCTAACTCTATTCTTCCTTCTCTTGCCGTTAAATTGCCACCTTCAAGAACAAGATCACCACCGACTAATGCTAGAGTTTTACCGTCAGTAACTTTTAGCCCAACAGGTGCAGATAAATTGTTTACATCACCATTTGGACTGGCTTGAGAACGATTAATAATATCTCCAGGATTGGAACCAAATTGTAAACCCAAGGGAACGCTAACTGTAAGTAAAGCATCATTATCATTTGCCGTAGCACTAAATTCTTTTCCGTCAACAAACCTAATACTATCTGCTGTAGAGCCAATAAATGAGCCACCAATATCTAAAGTGGCATTTTCACCAAATATAATTCCATTAGGATTAATCAAAAAAATATTGGCATTACCTCTATTTGTAGTGCCATTTATTAATGTTTGAATCGTACCGTTAATATTAGAAAGCGAGCCACCAGTAACCCGTGTAATAATATTTTGGACATCAGCATTGTGGTTAAAACGGGCAATATCATTTAAATCTACAGAAAACTCTTGAAAACTATGAAATAAGTTTCCATTGCGCTGGGTACCTTCTTCAATCAGCTTAATATTACCTTGGTTAATAACTTGAGTATTAAATGGTAGAGTTTGATCTGCAACAATTTCCGCTTTGACAATACTTAAGTTAAATAATGAGAGAAAAATACTTCCTTTAATGCATAATAATTGCAAACTAAAAGCTTTCATATGATTGTTTTTATAGATTAATTATGGCGAAGTTTTTTTTAATTCATTTTGCACTATCATCAATACCGCCTTGGAATAAATTCCCAGGCTAATACACAAAGTCTGATAAATCAGACTGGGTAAGGATTTTAGTGCATTTAAATTCACATATTGCACTAGTATCATAAACCCGGTTTCTTGTTGGTTGGACAACGAAATAAACGTGTTTTGAACAAATAAAAACCGGGTTTCTTTAGGCTTCTTGAGAATGGTGCAAGATTAGCTCTCGTTCCAAGGCTCTGCCTGGGAACGCAACGAATGAGGCTCTGCCTCTCAATCAAATGAAGGCAGAGCCTTCTAGTACGTATTCCTTGGCAGAGCCAAGGAACAAGTTATGCAAGCTTTTTTATTAACTAAAAGCATAATATACGAATTACTTAGAATCCGAGCATTAAAAAATGTAAAAATAAAAGTCCTACTAATTTTCTTTGCCAGCAGGATTTTTTGAAATAGAATTCAGCAACAAATTCTATCAAACAGAAAACTTTTGTAGAGACGTAGTACTGCTACGTCTCCATCAATGTGAAATTACACAAATACGGGTAATTCAGGCTCTGTGAAACTGAGTCGAACAACGCAGAACTAAGTATCTATATGCCTTAAATTATCTTAATTTTTGATAATTGCTTTCGATTTAACACGGCGATCGCCCTTACGTAATGACAATCCACCTACAAATAATGTTGCTAACAAACCTGCTGCTGTTGTGGGTTCGGGGATGTCTTGCTTGACTATCTTCGTGACCATGAATCTATCACCACCAGGGGTTCCAAATTGCTCTACATTTCCCTGTATACTAATCAGTCCGGGTATTCTAACTTCCCCATTTTGGTTTTTATTATTTTCAAAAATTGTGTCAAAATTCTCAATAGAAGGACTTGTTACACTAATACCTTCCAAGGAAAAGTTCTCAGTCTCAGAAGGAAAAGGAATAAATAATTTTCCTTCCAAGTTATTTTCTTCAAATGTATATGTAATAGCCGGTAAAAAATCTAAATCACCTGGATTTATACCCAGTAAGTCACTTTCTTCAAATTCAGAAGCATTAACACCTCCAGAAGCTGTGGCAAATATTTCTCCATCAACATCTTCTAGCGTCAATTTTTCTATTGTTTTTTTCTCTGTATCTAAGATAAATTCGGCATCTACACCATTATTTGAACTCCCAGAATATATAAATCTTCCAGCCTCCGCAGACTCCGAAAAACAACCAACAATACCTACAACTAAAGCCGCAGACAAACCTAACTTTTGCGAAATATTAATGCTCATAAAAATGCCGTGATAACTACTTGAAAATTTAAATATCCCCGCTCATTAAAACAGTAAAATATCATCTGAAATTAATCGTTTTTTCATCTGATTAAGTAATAATACTGTTGTCACTGGAATAACTTAATCTGTATTAAATCATGGAACACAGGATAATCTATACACCTTTACAGTATCTTTACTATAAAAATAAACAAAATGAGTGTAAATAATAAGACAATTCATAAAAATTTAAGCTATGCAGTTGTAACAAAGCATTAAGATTATTGTTCGTAGTTGCGCTTTAGCGCCAAAAATGGTGAACGGAAGCGAGTCACTGCGAAAATATGAACTCCTCAAAATTAATGTGGTCTAATACTAGTACTTCACCACATTAATTTTGATGGGTAAATTATTGTTCGTAGTTGCGTTTTAGCGC
>JBCBPQ010000435.1:0-4300 GCA_039820645.1 Cyanobacteria bacterium J06633_8
GGGGAGATGATGCTCCCACTGATGAAACTCCCGATAACATAGGGGGAGATGATGCTCCTATAGATGAAACTCCCGATAACATAGGGGGAGATGATGCTCCTACACAAGGAGATAATATTCTTGATCTCAACTCAGTAGAATCCTATGGTGAAAGTTCAAGACAAGATAATCCTGAGAATGGAACAGTTGAGGTATCTTCTAACAACGAACTTAACTTGAGCGGAAATCGTTGGCAAAAACTTGAGATCAACTCAACCATCAAAGATAATACCGTTCTGCGTTTTGAGTTTGCAGGTAACGGTAATAGTGAAATACAAGGTATCGGCTTCGATAATGATAATGTTGTTAGTGGTGCCGATCGTCAAAAATTCTTCCAGGTTGATGGCAGCCAAAACTGGGGTATCAACGATCTCAGTAAATTTATTCGTGACAAAAACGAGGATCTGAGTCGATTTATTGTTGGCAAATCAGGAGAGAAAGATATTTATGAAATCCCAGTTGGTGAATTCTTTACAGGGGATTTTAAATTCCTGACAATAGTTAATGACGACGACCAAATCAACCCTGACGCTGAAAGCAAATTCAGTAATATTCAGATATTTGAGAATGCGCCAGATTCACTTGATATTGCCATCAACGGACAAACTGAAACAGAAGAAGTTTTATCCTACGGTGGGTTTCCACAAAACACAAAAATAACTTCAACAGTGAGCAATAATTCAGAATTGAAGTTAGAAGGAAACGGTTGGAAACGCTTAGATATTACCGGCTATGAAGTAACTGAGAACACAGTACTTAACTTTGAATTCGCAGGTAATGACAAAGCTGAAATTCAGGGTATTGGTTTTGATAACGATAATGCAGTCAACCCCGGTGATAGGAAAAATTTCTTCCAAGTTGATGGTATCCAAAGCTGGGGTATCGACGACTTAGATGAATACATTGTTGGTTCCGAGAACGGATTCACCCAGTATTCAATCAAAGTAGGAGATTTCTTTACCGGTAAATTTGACTTTTTAACCATTGCTAACGATAACGATATGGAAGATGCCGCACCAGTTGGACAATTCCAAAATATTGAACTTATTGGCTAATTAAGAGCTTTGCTTACAAGTACCTTGAAATCATTTGTGTCTTCAAATAGCAAAACTAAGCGTGAAGTAGAAAGAAAATGTTCTTGTAAACATTGATACCTTTCTATAACCAATAAAATAAACTTAGGGTGGGGAAATTACAAATTTCTCCACCCTAAGTGTTTTATAACCTTAATTCTCTGTAAGGTTTTGTATCTTTATGCAAGTGAAATTTTAATCGAGTTCTGATATTAAGAAATATTTCAGGGCCGTTCAGCAACAAGCGCTCTCCGTAGCCCTTAATTAAAATGTTACAAAATCCTCAGTGGGGCAATGCTTACTCCTAACCTTTGACTGAGATTTTAGATTTTGGACTAAAATCCAAAATCCCGGACAGTTACTTATGGGGGAGACCCCCAAGACCGTACTGTCCTCAAAATCCAAAATCCTTAGGCTTTTCTCGAGTAGTATTCCACTACCAACAGTTCGTTAACGCTCAAAGCCACCCATTCCCGTTCGCAAACACCATTTACTTTACCAGTCAAGTTGTTTTTATCAAACTCTAAATGGCTGGGAAGGTTTGCTAAACCGGGATATTGCAAATTGGTTTCTACCAATTGGCGAGAAGCTTCTTTATTTTTGACTCCGATGACATCTCCGGGACGACACTGGTAACTGGCTATGTTAACTTCGCGACCGTTAACTTGAACGTGTCCGTGATTCACCAGTTGACGTGCTGCAGGGATAGTTGGAGCCATTCCCAAACGAAAAACAGTGTTATCCAAGCGCATTTCGAGGAACTGTAGCAATACCTGTCCGGTAGAACCAGTAACTCGTCTTGCTTTACGGATATAACGTACCATCTGCTTTTCAGTTAAGCCGTAATTGAACTTGAGCTTTTGCTTTTCCTCCAAGCGGATAGCATACTCAGAGCGCTTCTTACGGTTTTGACCGTGCTGTCCGGGGGGGTAAGCACGTCTAGCGGTTTTACGACTTAATCCTGGTAATTCACCCAGGCGACGTGTAATTCTTAATCTAGGTCCTCTGTATCGGGACATATCGCTCCCTTAATTCAATCCTTTTAAATTTTACTCACAGACATATCATTATAGAGGCGGAACGAAGAATATGGAATGGGACATTGGGAATTGGGAGTAGCGAGTAGTGAGTAGTGAGTAGCGAGTAGCGAGTAGCGAGTAGCGAGTAAGAAATTAATTTCCTCCTGCACTGGGTTCCATCCCCATTACCCAGTACCAATTAGCAATTAGCAATTAGCAATTACCCATGCCTAAAAAATGAGATAGCATTACTTAAAGGTGTTTGGAGATTTTCCATGCTATTTGGTTGTTTCAGCAAGTTTAAAGGTTTTGGTTCTGTAGGTTGTGAGACAAAAATGCTTTCTATGGGTTGTTTCGATTTTAAATTATTAAAAATAACAGCGAAATTAACATTACCAGCACTAGCTATAACTAGTATTTTAGGAATAACTTTACCAAGTAATGCTATTAGCAATCCTTTCCGAAGAAATCAAAATGATTATCGTGTGTGTGCAGCACGACTGTTGAGTGTAGGTATTCCAGCCGAAACCGCAGGTAATGCTTGTGCTGCTGTACTTCGACCTAAAGAAGTATCTGCATGTGTAGGTAAAATTCAGCGGAGAACCCAAATTCCGGCAACTGATTCGCTTCCTTTCTGCGGGCAAGCACGTCGTCCTAATGACTTAGCTACTTGTGTTGTGGGTATCGGCACTAAAAGTGCTCAAACAGTTAATCCAGCAATTTTAAGTTACTGTAATCGTAGCTTACTACCAGTGAAGTTTGCTCAATGCGTAGTAGGTTTAAGTTCTGAAATCGATTTTTCACCCACACAAGCTATGGAGAATTGCATCAGCGCAAGGAACCGAATTAGCAATGTTGTACCTTTATCAACACCTGCTGTACCAGCAATACCCCCTGTTCCACCTTCCGAAGGATTTAGCCCCACTTTTGAAACTACTCCGATTCGCTAAAAAGGTAATTGGCAATTGGTAATTGGTAATTGGTCATTTGGTAAAGGTATCCGGCGATTTTTATAGATTTAAGGTAGCGGGATACAAGAATTAGTTTCTAACTCGCTACTCCCAATGCCCAACGCCCAATGCCCAATGCCCAATGCCCAATGCCCAATGCCCAATGCCCAATGCCCAATGCCCAATGCCCAATGCCCAATTGTCAAAAAATAGGTCGGGTTTATACTGCGAGTAAACCCAACCTTAATTCTTTAATTATTTATTCAGTATTCAATTTTATTTTTAGACATATTTTTGCTACAATTGGAAAATTGGCATAATCGGCAGTCATTAATATGGCTGCTGATTTACTAGTCTTCTTTTTTCCCGAAAACCATTTGGAGAACCATAGGCGCTCCGCCTACTTCATGATATTTATCAGCCCAAGCACGGATGATTTGATCCAAATCTTCTAAGGCTTCATCTATCCGTTCGGGTGGGATATCCATTTCTTCCAAAACTCGCATTGTGTTTCGCTGTCTTTCCGACCACTCTCTCATCATGCGGAAAAATCTGGCGGTATCTTCCACCATAATGTAGGTACGCTCTTCGTCGCTTGCAGTTGCATAATAGGGACGTGTAAGAGCGTAAAAAGGCATTCCCCAAGGTGAATCAACTCGCGTCACAGTACTTGAATACAGTAAGCGGCGCTTGATATGTTCTGCTAAAGCTTCACTTAAAGGCATTTGATGCCTTGCAGGCAAGTCTTCTTGAGAACGCTTGTGGAGAAATTCAATTAACTCCAAAAACTCAAAAGAGGTAATCAATTGGGCATCGGGCAGATTGGGCGGTAATTTTTGTTCAATCTGTCTTTTTTCCTCAGATGTCAAACTAGTGCCCGGTATTCGCGATCGCCCCGGTTGCCAAGGATATTTTTCCATCCATACATAAGGAAACTGAATTAAATAGCGCGGCTCCTGAGAACCAAGCATTTTTAGCAGTCTTCCTTCAGTCAGAGCTTGCCTGACTTCTTCTACAATGGCTTTCACCCGCTTCGGCTCTAAGTGGTGCAAATGACCGGTCATTCGCAGGTTTTGTCCCTGTTCCAGATAGGTCATATAAATAGCACACTTAGCTGCTGTTGCGGCAGCATCTAAAAAAGCCCCGTGCCTGTGCCCGCTAGTTCGCATGGCACTGAAAGCCAAATAAAGCATGATCTGATCCATCGCGCTGGGGTCGA
>JBCBPQ010000436.1:0-4256 GCA_039820645.1 Cyanobacteria bacterium J06633_8
ATAGCTGGTGCTGCTGGAGGAATACTTGGTACTTGCATGGCACAACGGCTGCGTTCTCGTGAAGAATTAGCTGTATTAGGGTTTGGAATTTCCTTAACAGAAGGCGGTGTTTACTTATTATTAAAAGTATTATTAGGCACCGCATTCACTTCTACTTCTTATTTAGTATTTCAAGAGGCAGGACTCTTAGCTTTATCGGGATTGGGTTGGAGTATTGTTGCTTTGGGCTTAAGTCCTTACTTAGAAAAATTGTTCGATTTAGTAACTCCCATCAGATTAGCAGAACTAGCTTCTCCGAATCGTCCACTTCTCAAACGTCTTGCAACAGAAGCCCCCGGTACATTTCAGCATACATTGTTTGTTGCCACTCTTGCTGAAGCTGCTGCCAAAGAACTAAAATGCAATGTTGAGTTGGTAAGAGCTGGCACATTGTACCATGATGTTGGTAAAATGCATGACCCTATGGGATTTATCGAAAATCAAATGGGGGGTCCGAATAAACATGAAACTGAAATTAACGACCCCTGGATAAGTGCGGATATTATCAAGAAGCACGTTAGTGCCGGATTGTCTATGGCAAGGAAGCATAGTTTACCTACGGCTATACAGGCATTTATTCCAGAACATCAAGGGACAATGCAAATTGCCTATTTCTATCACCAAGCCCAGGAATTGGCTAAGGAGGATCCAACATTAGAGATTAAAGAAGAAGACTTCCGCTATGAAGGACCAACACCTCAATCGCGGGAAACTGCAATTGTCATGTTAGCCGATTCTTGTGAGGCAGCGTTGCGTTCGCTAAGAGATGCAACACCAGAAAAAGCCTTGAATATGGTGAATAATATTCTAAGGGCTAGATGGAAAGATAATCAACTCTTAGATTCGGGCTTAACACGTCAAGAAATGTCAAAAATAGCCGAAATATTCGTCACAGTCTGGCAACAATTCCATCACAAGCGAATTGCTTATCCTAAGTTGAAAACTAGAAATTAATGGGGAATGGGACATGGAAAAATAAACTAGCACGAAGAAATACAGCCCTTTTCTTTTTAATAAGCATAGGCAACCGGATTTTTCTTGATAATATTGAAATAAATACGGGGGTTGGGAAAGCAAATTGTTGGAATTGCGATCTCAAATTTTTTACGAATCACCAAAACATCGATTCTGTCAGTTCCGAGCCACCTGCTTTAATTCCCAGCCAAGAGTGAAGGGTTACGAACAAAATTACTAATGGTACTGAGGCAAAGTGAACAATCCGTAATGCTTGCCAACTACCAAATAAGGTCACTATCCAAGAGAATTGAGCCGGTTTATACATTCCTATTCCCGAGAATAAAGCTAGTAACAAAATAGGAATAATACTTGTGTATAGGATACGATGCCAGGCATAAATCAAACGCTTAGAATTTTTGGTTTTATGGAGCGCTTTCAAATCTTTACTACTGGCAAAACGGTGCAGCCATCTACGGCTAATCAAAACGTAAATTCCATACCACAACAGATTCAGAGAAAATAGCCACATTGCAGCAAAATGCCAATGTCTACCCCCAGCAAGCCAGCCCCCTAATGTAAATATAGGTGGGATATGTAAAGACGAACGTCCACCAAAAACTGGATTGGCGTTGTAAATTTGCAATCCGCTAGTAAGCATGACAAACAAACTTATAATATTAGTCCAGTGAAAAACCTTGGCTGCTATAGATTGAGTAGGAAACTTCCTTTTTGAAGTATCAGGAGTGGAAGTCATATTCGGAATGCGTTTAGACGAGCAAATTAAACTAGGTCTGAATTAATAGTATCAGATGGTGTAGCAAGCTTAAGCTTAGATATAAAGTTGCAGGTAAGAAATATTGCTACCATTCACAAAAGTAAATTTACTTGTAAAATAAATTATTTTTCTAAAATCTTGCGCGTTTAGTTTTGTATTTGACACTCCCCATGCGTGGGGGCTAGCTTGGGGACGGACATTGACACCCCCAAACAGAATACCGCAGCGCGCTGCTCTGGGCACTACAATAATTAACAATTAATTATCATACAATGACGGCTGTACATCAACTTATGAGCAACAAATTTGTCTGAGAAAGGAATTAGCCTATATTAACAGAAGTTTGAACTAATTTATTGTCTCTTTAACAAGCTGTTATTAACCCTTTTCTTGCTGGATGTACTGTATCTCTTTAGCTTGAAAAGAGCGAATATTTACTGTTTTATTTGGAGTATCTTTTGTCTCTACTAGATAGTTATCTTTAAGTAAGCGTATGTAAGTACGGTAAGGTATATAATCTACAGGATCGTATCCATGAAAACGTAGTATCAAAACACAAGCCCAGGAATATTTCCGAGCTAGAATTGCTTTAATAACTTCTTCAACTTGTTTCTTATCCATTGTCTTTGATTTTACTCACAGCTAATAAAAAATGCTTTATTAAGTCAGAGGGAACATAAAACAAAATATTTCTACATATAAAGTTTATATTTGTATTGCGATCTCAATTCATCATGTTCTACAATCTTTATACAAAATTTATAATAATTTTACTGTTTTTTATTTTAAAAAGTAATAATCAATTAAGTAAAGCATTATTTTAATTTAATTTAATGTTTATGCAAGTATTCTCATCTAATTAGAGAATTTTATATATAAGAGCAATAAAAGTTTTTGTCACTATTCGCAAATCTTAAATTAATATGAAAAATTATAATTTTTCAAAAATTTATGCCGCGTTTTTGTACAATCGCTGAAAGCATGTAACAAAGAATTACAATTCAATTGCATACTTTTTTAATTAGAAGACTTACAATTAAAAGTATTGTGATTCTTAATAGCCTCAAAGCAAGTTTCTGTAGATTGACTACTTTTTGAATAGAATAGAGTACCTAGCTTCATCGGTTCTGGGATCTATTTTTATCCATAAGGTATAAATATTGAAGTATAAAATATTTTGAATTTGAAAGTCCCGATGGCTTAATTTACGCTTTATTACTGAATTAACATCACTAAAACAATTTATTTTTAATCTATATCTCCGTATAAAACCTGTTTCCGCTGTATTTATAACTTGTTATATTTAGTTTCAAACGAAAAGGGTTCGTGAATGCTTAGGTAATCTCTGCATCTACCTAGAAAAGTTGATAAAGCATTTACCGTAGAAAAATACTATAGGGGCTTTAAGCAATACTACTCGGTTAAGGCTGAAAGGGTGTTGCTGAGGGGAGCAAACGGTGAGTAAACGGTGTCCCATGAGCAACTGTTCTCCCCTTCCCCTCGGCTCCCTGCCTCCTCAGCTTGTCTTCACGAATCCTTCCCTTATCCGAGCAGTATTGGGGCTTTAAGTTGAATACGATAAAGGAAAATCTTACCTTTTTCCTCTCTGCGATGCTTTTTGCAAAGGTTTGCCGGAGACGAGGCAGGGTTTGCTTTGTATTGGAATCAACTGAAAGATATTATATATCCGGCTTTATTGTCATGCTTAAGCCGGAAAGTTAAAGCTGAAATTGTGGCATTTTATTTAATTGCCACAGATAGGAACGCATTTTTTCATTTCAGGGAATTTTTTAATAATTTGGCAATCATTTGTAAACGTAAAAAACCTTCCCAACTTAATAATTCCTAATTAGATATGAGATTAAAAATGCATCTGTGGAAGTGTAGTGAACTTCTGCTGTCGTTATTGCTTCCTGGAATTATCGTCTTGGAAGCTATACCCGTCACTGCCGATGAAATTAATAATACAGCAGTGTTTGGGGGTGATAATATCGGTTCTTTTAACACTAATAATACAACTTTTACAGCGGGAGAAGCAGATTTACAAATAACTAAAACTGCGAATAAAAGTGCTGCTGAGCCTGGAGATACAGTAATTTACCGGGTTGTAATTCGCAATACTGGTGCAGTATCGGCTAGCAATTTAACTCTTAACGATACCCTTCCTTTAGGTTTGAGCTTAGCTGAACAATCCGTACAAGGTTCTTTAACTGATGGAAGTACGACATCGGAAGTTGAAGTGTCAACTACTTCAGCCCAAAATCGCACGGTTGCAATTAATTATGCTGGTAGCATTGCACCTCAAGGAACTTTGAGTGTGGTTTACGCTGTAACGGTTACACCGGATGGGATGAGAGGCAGTGGCAGAAATTTGGCTGTGGCTACTACTGCAAGTCTCACAAGTAATACAGCGAGCCATTTATTGAGAATTCGTCCCGGTATTCTTTCTGATTGCGCGACTTTGATTGGACGTGTTTTCGTGGAT
>JBCBPQ010000437.1:0-4253 GCA_039820645.1 Cyanobacteria bacterium J06633_8
CCTAACTCCTAATTACTAACTTTCAAATAACTTTGCACAATTTGCAAAATCCTCTCGGAAGCTTTTCCATCTCCGAAGGGATTAATTGCGTTTGCCATTGTTTCGTAAGCTGCCCGATTACTCAATAATTGTGCAGCATTAGCGACTATTGTCTGGGTGTCGGTTCCTACAAGCTTTGCCGTACCGGCGCTGACTGCTTCGGGTCTTTCTGTTGTTTCTCTGAGTACTAATACTGGTTTTCCTAAACTGGGAGCTTCTTCTTGTAACCCACCGGAATCTGTAAGCAATAAGTGCGATCGCATTATGGCTCCGACTAGTTGAGCGTAGTCTAATGGCTCTGTTAAGAAGATTCGGGGATGATTCCCTAACATTGCTTGTAACGGCTCTCTTACAGTAGGATTGCGGTGCAATGGTAGCAATAATGCTGTGTCGGGAAATTGATCTAATATTTGTAAAAAGCTATTAGCAATACTTTCGAGAGGTTCTCCCCAATTTTCTCGACGGTGAACAGTAGCTAAAATAACTCGATAATTATTCCACTCCAAACCCTTTACGTTACAAGAAGGTTGGCTTTTCGCGACATTCAACAGGGCATCAATCACGGTATTACCCGTCATGTGAACTTCCCCTAACACCCCAGAACGTTGTAAATTTTCTTCAGCTAAAGGTGTCGGTGCAAAATGCAATTGGGCAATTTGAGAAATTAAACGTCGGTTGGCTTCTTCTGGATAAGGATTAAATATATTATCGGTTCTTAACCCTGCTTCAACATGACCAATAGGAATTTTCTTATAAAAAGCTGCTAAAGCAGCTGCAAAAGCTGTTGTTGTATCTCCCTGTGCCAAAACTAAATTTGGTTCATTTTCCTCGAATAACTCCTGCAACCCGCGCAAGCTACGACAAGTAATATCGCTCAGAGATTGTTTTGGCTGCATAATCTCTAAATCGCGAGAAGCTTTTAAATTGAACAACCCCATCACCTGTTCAACCATTTCGCGATGCTGTCCGGTTAAAATTACCTGAGTTTCCAAGCTTTCACAAGCTTGAAAAGTTTGAATCACCGGAGCAAGCTTAATCGCTTCGGGACGAGTACCTAAGATAATACAAACTCGCTTCATAATTAGTCATAATTCACACTTTTAATAGTCAATAGTCATTACCAAAGGATGATTCGTCAATAGTTGATTGTCACAATTTAAAAAGATGAGAATTGGGGATTGGGGATTAGGCATGGTGAGAGTAGTCGCGTGGGTCGTCATCCCGACCTTGAGCGAACTACCGAACCCGAAGGGGGAATCGAGCATCGGTAATTGGCGAAAATAGCTATAAGGGGGGAGTTAAGAGTTTTTTATTTTAGATTTTAGGTTTTGAGGACTCCCCATTGCCCGGAAAGAAGACGGTTGCAGCAAGTGTTCGAGATTTTGAATTTACAACTTTAAGTTAGAAATTAATAATTACTAATTACTAATTACCAATGTCTATGCCCAATTCCCCATGCCCTATAAAAATGAAAAAACCCGGTTTAACCGGGCAGTTGCACTGTTTGTCGAATTTAACAATGATGGCTATAATCGAATATCACAAATGTCTCAAATTACAAAGATTCAACTTCGCAAGTCAAAGGACAAGCTGCATAAACAGTTGTATTCAACTCTTCTTCTTCCCCGTGGAGCCAGCTTAACCATTTAATTTCAGTAGGATGAACGCCTCGAAGTGTTAACACGCCAGCAGCAACTACTACTGCCATAACGTTAAACATAATCAAGCTACCAGCAACTACTAAAACAGCGCTAGCGGGCATTACAGATTGCAGAACAATTGAAAGCAAGCATCCAACCGTAGCCATTAAAACCACTAAAGGAAAACCGACAACCAGCAAGCATACTGCCAGTGTAAAAGTCCATATTAAAAAGCTTTTTATCATTAATAATGAGTAAGTTTTTCCCATATCAGTAGTTTGTGACAAAGCCATTATTTTTCCTCCAAAGTACAATATATAGTTTGAAAACCAACGATTATTTATTAAATCCCAGCGGGATCAACATATTCAACATTCATAGAAATCAAGTATATATAAGTTGGATGCCAAAATGAGCATTTATTTAACAAACTTTACAGTTAATATTTCGTAATTATGTATTGCTTGTTTTTGTGAATTATCTATCCAACCCTTTTTTATCATCTATCAAAAGGCATACCGGCAACTTCAAACCTAATAGTTAATACTTTTGACAGAAGGCTTGAATTTAATTTGCTTAACATTTCTTATTCAAATACCGGCTGATTCTAATAATTTCGATTTTATTTGAATAGATGACAAGTACAGCAATGCTAATAGTTAGGAGTTAGGAGTTAGGAGTTAGGAGTTAAGTAGTCGTGCAAAATTAATTTAATATTCTGAAAAGTTCAAGTCGCTGCGATTGCTTCGTTCCATTCCCTAAGAGGGAACGCTTCGCGAACGCAATGACAGTACACAATTAATTTTGCGTAGGTACTTAGAAGTTAATCATCACCAATTACTAATTACCAATGCCCCATGCCCCATGCCCCATGCCCCATGCCCAATAAATAGATATTTGTTAATTTTTTTAATTGAGATCATAATTTTCAAAACAACTGTACTATAACTGTCATATTGAATTAATAATTCTTGTTCAAGTTGCATCTCAATCTATTAGTGTCATGCCCAAACGCCTACTGATAGTGGAATCTCCCGGTAAAGTTAAAAAGCTGAGTAAAATCCTGGGAAGTGAGTGGATTGTTCGCGCCAGTTGCGGGCATATTCGAGAACTCAGCAATGAAGGTGAGGATTCTCTGGGCTTTATTATGGATGGCGCGAATGTGCGGTGTCGCTACATTCCGCGTAATCAGCAAGCGAAGGAGACTATTAGTAAGTTGAAAGCTGCTGCTAAACAGGTTCAAGAGGTGGTTTTAGCTACAGATCCCGATAGAGAGGGGGAAACGATTGCTTGGCATCTCAAGGAGGCTTTGGGGTTAAGGGAGCCAAAACGGGTTGTTTACACTGAAATTACGGAGTCTGCGGTGCGGGCTGCTGTCGCTAAACCCAGAAGGCTGGATGCTAATTTGGTTGGTGCTGGCTTGTGTCGAGATTGTTTAGATAAATTAGTTGGTTATAAGGGTAGTCCGTTAGTTTGGGCTTTGAATAATGGTGCAAAGAGTGTCGGCAGAGTTCAAAGTGCAACTCTACATTTAATATGTCAGCGGGAGAGAGAAATTCTCACTTTTGTACCTCAAGATTATTGGAGCGTTTGGGTAGATTATGCGGAAGGATTTCGCGCTTTTTACAAGGGAATGGTGAATTCTCCCTCGGAGACAACACAGCAAGATGATCGAGAGAATGATGACACGGTAGTTAAAAAGTCGGAAAAAGCCGAATCAACTCGGGTGCTTTCGGAAGCTGAAGCAGAACGTTTGGTGACACAGGCGCGAAATCATCCCCATCAAATTATCCAATACGAAGGAAAAATTGCCAGTCGTCAACCACCTCCACCTTTTATTACTTCTACGCTGCAACAAGCTGCTGGTTCGAGATTGAAATTTGCCCCGGAAAAAACTATGCAGGTGGCGCAAAAGCTGTATGAAGCTGGTTTAATTACCTATATGCGGACGGATTCGGTAATGTTGAGTCCGGAGTTTTGTGCTAGCGTGCGTAAGTGGTTGGAGCAAAACGATCCTTTGAATTTACCCAATAAAACGGCAAGACATCGCAGTAAAAAAACGGCTCAGGAAGCTCACGAAGCGATTCGTCCAACTAATGTATTTCGTCCTTCGGTGGAGTTACGAGTTGAACTTTCCTCAGACGAGTTTAATTTGTATGTATTGATATGGAAAAGAGCGGTTGCTTCTCAATGTCGTTCTGCTCAACTTCGTAAGACTTTGGTAATTATCAAATCTGGTGAGATACTTTGGCAGGCTAGGGGACAGGTTGTAGAGTTTCTCGGATATGCAAAATACTGGGCAAATCTAAGTAAAGATACTCTTTTGCCTAATTTAGAACAAGGACAAATTTTAACTTTAGAAGATGCCGGACATGAGAAGAAACAAACTCAACCACCACCAAGATATAGCGAACCGAAGTTAGTTCAGTTAATGGAGCGTAAAGGAATTGGTCGCCCTAGTACTTATTCTCCTACAATTGCAACTTTGAAAAAACGCGGCTACGTACAGTTAACAAAGTCTAATTTACAACCTACAAATTTGGGATTAGAAGTTGATGACTTTTTACAGAAAGC
>JBCBPQ010000438.1:0-4197 GCA_039820645.1 Cyanobacteria bacterium J06633_8
CAAAGTACCACCACCAAACTGTAGTACGGAATCGTCGCCGAAAATTTCTAATAGTGCGGGCATGTGCCATACGTGAATACCACCAGAAGCAACAGCCATTACACCAGGCATGGAAGCCCAATCTTGAGTGAAGTAAATACCACGAGACTTGTCTTGCTCAACGTAGTTTTCACGCAATAGGTCAACAAAACCCATTGTGATACCGCGTTCACCTTCAAGCTTACCAACTACAGTACCTGTGTGAATGTGGTCACCACCAGACATTCTCAAGCACTTAGCCAATACACGGAAGTGAATACCGTGGTTCTTTTGACGGTCAATTACTGCGTGCATCGCTCTGTGGATGTGGAGCAACAAACCATTGTCGCGACACCAGTGAGCCAAAGTTGTGTTAGCGGTGAAACCTGCGGTGAGGTAGTCATGCATTACGATGGGCATCCCCAACTCTTTCGCATACTCAGCCCGCTTTAACATTTCCTCACAAGTAGGAGCAGTTACGTTGAGGTAGTGACCCTTAATTTCGCCAGTTTCTGCTTGTGCTTTGTAGATAGCATCAGCAACGAAAGTAAAACGGTCTCTCCATCTTTGGAAAGGAGCCGAGTTGATGTTTTCGTCATCTTTGGTGAAGTCCAAACCACCGCGCAAACACTCGTATACAGCGCGTCCATAGTTCTTAGCGGATAAACCTAACTTAGGCTTAATGGTACAACCCAATAGAGGACGACCATACTTGTTCAACTTATCGCGCTCAACCTGGATACCGTGAGGAGGTCCTTGGAAAGTTTTTAGATAAGCAACAGGAATACGTAAATCTTCCAAACGTAGCGCACGTAAAGCTTTGAAACCAAATACGTTACCTACAATAGAGGTCAAAACGTTGGTTACAGAACCTTCTTCAAACAAATCCAAAGGATAAGCTACGTAACAAATGTACTGATTATCTTCACCGCGAACTGGCTCGATGTCGTAGCAACGACCTTTGTAACGATCTAGGTCGGTAAGCAAGTCAGTCCATACAGTTGTCCAGGTTCCTGTAGAAGATTCAGCAGCCACAGCAGCACCAGCTTCTTCTGGAGGTACTCCGGGTTGAGGAGTCATCCGGAAAGCCGCCAAAAGGTCTGTATCTTTAGGAGTGTAGTCGGGGGTGTAATAAGTTAATCTATAATCCTTTACCCCAGCTTCATACCCTGATTTAGACTGAGTTCTCGTTTGAGAGTAAGACATATTTATCCAATCCTAAAAGTCAATCTTTTGCTTACAAATCACGCTACAGAATAGCTATCGCTTGAATAGTCCTTTTCTGTGAAACAAAAAAGAACATCAATTTATTTCGTTAAAACTCGGTTTTTGTTAAAGGATTTTTTATCAAAACAAAGGAAATATCGAAAAATCTCGATTTATTCGAGTTTCCCTTACTTGTCTATCCCTTTTTCAAACTCCAAGCGAATCAAAAAAATTTTCCTTACCCGTTCCAACATACCAGTCTTAGTTATTAATCGGTATGAATGTGATTTTCGAGTTCAATATAGCAACCGACGAAACTAAAGTCACAAAACTTTTATTCCTTCAAGCCAATAGAGAAAGCGAAATCATTTCAACTTAACCAGTTGAGATATAGACAAGCGGTAAGTCAAAGCCGAAACTGTGCGCCACGCAATCTGTAGCCTGTTTCACAATATATCAAGAATTTGAATCGTTATTATTTGAATATTTTTAACTTTTATATTTGAATTTCTTATATCACATTTTTTTAAACTTTTTATTAAGAAGCCTTTACAGAACGGTCGCTATAATAGTAAGCATTTTTTTGGAAACGGGAATAGGGCATTTAAAGCATCGAAGCTATAAAATGCTCTTCCTCACTCTTCACTGCTTCTCACTGATAACTGATAACTGCTCACTGATAACTGCTCACTGTTAACTGTTAACTGTTAACTGTCAAAAGGGAACACTGTAATTAGTTGTTACCGTAAAAATTATTGTTGTGGTGTTTTTTAGTCAGCGTAGTAGTTTAATAATTAGTTCTTCAATATTGGGCTTAGTAGCACTTTCAGGATTTAGCGATCGCGTGTTGGCGCAGAAACTTCTGGAGGTAAATCAGGAGGAAGTAACCCCGTCTTATCCTGTTTCACCACCACCGCCGCGCAGAAAACCTTTGCCAGTTCAAAGACGAAGAATAGAAAATCGAAAAGAAACTGATTTCCGCGTTAAAGCTTTACAGCCAGACTATACGGGTAATCTCTGGATAGGTTACGGACGTGGTTTAACCCGAATTAATCCCCATACCGGCGAAATCTTGGCTCGCGTTAGCTTACCGAATCGCGCTATTGGCGCAATGGTACAGGATAAAGTTGGTCGTTTATGGGTTGGCAGTTATGCAGGTTTGAAGCGAGTAGATCCCCGCAGTAATGAAATTACTGCCCAGAATTTATTTTTACCTTCCAAAAGAGTATTATCTTTACAAGTTGACAAACGCGGTTATGTTTGGGCGGGTACCGATAACGGTTTGGCTTTAATTAGTCCCGATGAAGGGTTAATTATGACAACCTTGAAAAAACTTCCCGGTGTCAGTGCAAATGCCATGACAATGGATGCCCAGGGACATCTTTGGGTTGGAACTTTGGATGGTTTGGTGCGAGTTGACAGCGCCAAAGCTACTGTCATGCAGCATATTAAAGATTTACCCGGTACAACCGTACAAACATTAGCTATTGACTCTTTAGGGTTAATTTGGGCAGGTACCCCAAATAACTTACTGGTTATCAACCCAAAGAATGGTTCAATATTACGTTCTGTAACGCGGTTGCGCGGAAAGAATGTGACATCTATAAGTTTTGCTAATGATAAGAGTGTTTGGGTTGGTACAGATAACGGTTTGTTACGATTAAACCCATATACGGGAGCCGTATTAGATCGAGTCGCCGGACTTCCTTCCAGTAGAATAATTTCTATAGCTCCGGATGTTGGTAACAAATTGTGGATTGGCACCAGTGAAGGTTTAGCTTGGTTAATGCCGAAAATGGAAAGAGCCAAACCGCACCTTGCTTTTACTCGCGCAGTGCAGTAAAAAAGGTCTGCATGTTAAAAGTTAAAGGGGTTGAGAGAAATATTTTTGAATGTGGAACTTCTAAATTCCTGTATCTTCTCTCTCCCTCCCAATGCCCATGCCCAATGTCCCATGCCCCATGCCCAATCTAAAATTTAAGATATAAAATCCCCTGATGCCTATTACTATCCAAAAGTTAATGCAATATAAACAGCAGCAGCGTCCGATTGTGGTGTTGACTGCTTGGGATTATCTAATTGCTCAGTTATTAGATGAGAGTAAGGTGGATTTAATTTTGGTTGGTGACTCGATGGCTGTGGCTTTGGGTTATGAAAATACTCTACCGATTTCTTTGGAAGAAATGTTGTACCATGCAAAAGCCGTTAGACGCGGGGTGAAGCAGGCTTTGATGGTAGTTGATTTACCATTTATGACTTATCAAGAAAGCGTTACACAAGCCATGCATTCGGCGGGTAGGGTATTAAAAGAAACGGGAGCTTCTGCTGTCAAATTAGAAGGCGGATATCCGGAAATGATAGATACTGTGTCTCGTTTGGTACGTGCCGGAATTCCGGTGATGGGACATGTTGGTGTAACTCCGCAGTCAGTAAATCAAAGCGGTTTGCGTCAGAAGGGTAAAACCCAAGAGTCGCGCAACAGGATTTTACAAGAGGCGATCGCCTTAGAACAAGCGGGTGTGTTTTCTATAGTTTTGGAGCATATTCCCGCAGATTTAGCATTAGAAATTACTCAAAAAATTAGCATTCCTACTATTGGTATTGGTGCGGGTTCTGGTTGCGACGGACAAGTTTTAGTGACTTCCGATTTACTCGGATTTTCTGAAAAACAGCCACCATTTGCCAAAGTTTATACAAATTTACGCGAGACAATTACTCAAGCGGTAGGGGAGTTTAGTCAGGAAGTTAGAGAAGGGAAGTTTTGAAGAATTAGTTGTTAGTTGTTAGTTGTTAGTTGTTAGTTGTTGGTAGTTAGGAGGCAAGGAGGCACAGATTGACACTCCCCGTCCTAGAAGAACGGGGATTCTTACTTCAACGAGCCGACTTGCTCAACCAGACCGGAATCAGGAAGAGTAGAGGCCGATTCTCCGTAAGCGTTCGGATCATTGATCCAAGTTCCGGTGTGCCCCACCG
>JBCBPQ010000439.1:0-4171 GCA_039820645.1 Cyanobacteria bacterium J06633_8
TTGACTATAAACCCATCGAACGTTTGACTTTAACAGCAGGTTTGCGCTATGAATCGACTAATAGCAAAATAGATGGAACTCAAATCTTTACTTCAACAGATGGTTCCTTGGTGATACCACTTCTATCCTTACAGGATGTTGAGAAAAATGGAGATGCATTATTACCTAGATTTGTAGCTGAATATAAATTAACTCCCAACTTAGCCACATACGGTAGTATTTCTCGGGGTTATCGACCAGCAGGAGCTAGTTTTGAACCATTTACTGAAGATACAGCCGTTTTTGATGCAGAAACTTCTTGGAATTATGAAGTGGGTCTAAAATCTTCTTGGTTAGACAATAAACTAAATGTCAATCTGGCTTTATTTCATAATAAAGTAGATAATTTTCAGTTTGTTGGTATCGATCAAGGTAATATTTTTATTGACAATGCTGATGTCAATGTTACTGGAGCAGAATTGGAAGTTAGAGCAACCCCTGTAAAAGGATTGGATATAATTGGTGGGTTAGGTTTAGTGAATTCTAAATTTAGAAATGGTAATGACCCTTTCACTGGTGAGAGTTTAGAGGACAAAAGAACTACCTTTGCACCAGATTTAACCTATAACTTAGCAGTTCAATATCGTAGTCTTGCAGGTTTATTTGGAAGAGTAGAACTAGTAGGATTTGGTACTGCTTACTTTGATGACCTTAATACCATCAAACAAGACCCATATGCATTAGTCAATGTTCGTGCGGGATATGAATTCAAGAATAAAGGAATTTATTTGTTTGCCAATAATATTTTCAATACTGAGTATGTAACTCAAGCATTTGATGCCGGAACTGGACTTCAGGGTACATATGGTGCGCCATCTACTTATGGCGTTCAATTTACGAGTAGGTTTTAAGATAAAGTTTGCTAATTGATTAACGAAATCAAGCAAATTCTTATCTTGACTATCTCTATGCATCCTCACACTTTTCTGTAATTAATTTATTAATGTGGAGAAATAAAATTATGCTGACAATTAACGACAAAACATGGCCAATAATTTACGTTAATTTTGATGGAGCGCGAACCCTTGAAGATGTACAAGAATATTTGCAAAACTTTGAGAATTGGCTCTCCCGTGAAGAAAAATTTAGCTTAATTATTAATCAAACTAACGCTGAACTAGCCCATAGCAATAATTCAAAAGAAGCTCATACAATAGAAATACAATGGATTAATGAGAATAAACCTCGCATTGCACAATATTGCTCAAATATGGCTATGGTGATGGACTCCAGCGAGATGTTAGCTAAAATGCAACCAATGGCACCTAAAGTAATCAAACAAATGTTTGGTTGTTCAGGTCAAGCTTTTGGTAGTATCCAAGAAGCTGAAGATTGGATTAAACAGCAGAAAAATTAAGCCAAATAGTCTGAGGTGCTAGCGCTTCTTGCAGCACCTTTAAAATTCAGGCGTTGTTTATTTAGAATATGAATTTAGATAAGGAAAGAAAATTCTGTCTTTTCTGAGCCGCTACGACATCTGAGATTAAAGAGGTTTGCTATGAAAATTGGATTCAAAGGAGAAAATATAATCGAAAAGCTAATCCTAGCGACGAAAATGTTGCCGGAGATGGCGATTGTGCCGTTTTTCTCAACCGTTGTTACTAATGCAGTTCTAACGGCACAAAGATTAGAGATTTTTTCACTTTTGGAAAAAAACAGTATGTCCGTCAAGGAGGTTGCTGAAAAAATCGAAGCTGACGAGCACGGCATACAGGTGTTGCTTGAAGCCCTAACGGCGTTCGGGTATTTAGAAAGACTAAACAGCAAATTTCAGGTTAGCCGTGCATTTCGGAAATCTTTCGACGGGAAGATGTCGGAAATGGCAGGGGCAATGATGATATTTACTCCCGACGTGGCGAAAAAATTTGAACATTTGGACGAAGCCGTCAAAACAGGCGAAGTCGAAAATTTCCACTTTACACCGATCGCGGCGAACTCCTGGTCACACTATTTGACGTTTCTAAAAGGCGTGTCGAAGGAACCGACCAAAGCATTGCTAAAAAAAGTGAAATTCGACACCCCCCCACAGAAGATGCTTGATATCGCGGGAGGTCCCGCCCAATACAGCATAGCTTTTTGCCGTAAATATCAGAATCTCAAAGCGATTATCCTGGATTTACCGGAATCAGCAGCCGAAGGTGAAATAGAGATCAAAAAAGCAGAACTCGAAGGACGTATATCTTACATAACGGGAAACTTTTTTGAGACCGACTGGGGCGGTGACTATGATTTCGCTTTGCTTTCAAACATGCTTCATTGTTTAACGGCCCAGCAATGTCAGACAATCATCAAAAAAACTTTTGAATCTTTAAAACCAGGAGGTTTGATTGTTACGAATGATGTTGATTTTCCAGGTGAGGACGAAGAAATACAGATGGTTGCCGGATGGAGTTCCTTACTTTATTTTACGATGATGGGAACCCGAACTCATCCGACACCCACTATAAAGCAATGGATGTCTGATGCAGGCTTCACAAAAATTAAAAAAACCAAGATAGGAAATTCAGCACAGCTTATTGGTAGAAAATAAATTGGGAGAAGTAAAAAAGACAAAAGAAGAAAAAGAAAGAAATTTTTAAGAGCGGATGCATAGCAGCACCTTTAATATATTTCTCCGAAAATTAAATATGCGTCAGCTACAACCCTTGTAGAGACGTAAAATTTTACGTCTCTACATTTTTTCCGGAGATATCTAATTAATTCTGTAATCAAACTAGAAAAATAATATAAATATGACTGCAAATAATTCTCCTAGTATCTTTCCATTATTAGCACCTTACAAAAAACAATTCATAGCTAGCACTTTACTAACTATTCTTGCTACAGGAATGGGGTTGATTCCCTTTATTGTGGTTTATCTAATTGCCACAGCTCTAATTAATCCACCAATTGACCAAGTATATATTTGGAAACTCGTTATTATCAGTTTCATAGTTGTTGTAACTCGGTGGATTATTTTATGGATTAGTGGTGTGATATCTCATATTGCTGCTTATAAAATTTTATATGACTTAAGAATTAAACTTTCAGAAAAACTGAGTACACTAGCTCTGGGATATTTGAATTCTCGTACTACTGGTACTCTACAAAAAATCATGAATGAAGATGTAGAATATCTCGAATTAACCATTGTTCATGGTATTCCTGAAGGAATAGGCTTAATTACAACTTTTCTTGCTACTTCTATTTATTTATTTACCGTTGATTGGCGAATGGCTTTAGCAGCATTAGGAGCCTTACCAATTACATTTCTGAGTCAATTTTTATTATTTAAAGATTTACAGCCAATTACAGAAAAATTCTTCTCGCTCAAAGATGTGATGAACTCCAATATTATTGAGTATGTACAAGGAATGCCGGTAATTAAGGCTTTTACTCAAACAACTGAATCCTTTACAAAGTTTAAAGATGCTGTCAACAAATACCAGGATTATCAAGTATTTTGGACAAAAATATCTTTATTTCCAATGGCTTTATTTACAATTAGTATTACCGCCAATATAATTTTTATCTTACCATTAGGTATTTGGTTGATAAATAAAGGTACTCTCTCAACTCCTAATTTTATTCTTTTCCTACTATTAGGAATAGGTCTTTGCGCTCCTTTAATCAAACTCTTATATACAGTTAGAACTTTCGTACAGACTCAAGAAGGGATGAAAAGGATTTTTGAGATACTAAATCAACCAGCTATCCCAGAACCTCAACAATCAAGTATTCCACAAGATTTAAATATAGAATTCAAAGATGTTTATTTTTCCTATAATCAAAAAGAAATATTGCATGGTGTGAATTTCAAAATTCCCCAGGGTGGTATTACAGCATTAGTAGGACCATCAGGTTCGGGTAAAACTACTATCGCTCGTTTAATTGCTCGTTTCTGGGATGTTGATTCTGGAGAAATTTGTCTTGGTGGTATTAATATCAAAAACCTCAAAACAGTAGATTTAATGTCAAAAATTGCTGTTGTTTTTCAAGATGTGATTTTATTTAATGACACTATTTATGAGAATATCCGTATGGGTAATCAGAATGCAAATCAAGAAGCGGTAATTGCAGTAGCAAAAGCTGCTCGTTGTCATGAATTTATTGAGGCAATGCCTAACGGTTATGAAACAATTGTTGGAGAAAA
>JBCBPQ010000440.1:0-4142 GCA_039820645.1 Cyanobacteria bacterium J06633_8
AACTGATAATTTTCGTCTAAAATCAGCCAAACTGGTTCACCTGTGTTAGGTTCAATCCCTCGCTGAAGAGATAATTTCATTCCTGTTTATATAATTTAACGCGCTTTCTTTCATTGTGGAGATGCAACCGACGGACGGCTTCTATGCCCTGGTAGTAAAGGTAGAATCAATGCCGGTATATGCACTTTGAGCGTTGTAAATGGAGTCGTATTCTACAATGAAGATTCTTTCAATTGTTGTTGATGTTAAATAAGTTAATATTTTGTATGACATAACACACCGAACTGTATCATCTTCGGTATTACGACAAAGGATTTCATTTTTACTCAAAGGTGCGTTGGGAGCTATGATTCTAAAAGTTCTCCAGCCAAGATTTTGAGCGATACGGGCTTCTGATTGGCTCTGTACAGAAGCCATTAAGTATTGTTTCCAACGTTCGTCACATTCATTGCTATCCCATCTATGTGTATAGCCAGTATATCCACATGATGCAGAGATTATCGGTTCCCAGACATCAAATGGTACTGCTGTAGGGTCGCCATAGGAACCAATTCTGATAGGATATCGATATCGTTTGAGGATTTCGATTTCATTAGCGCTAAGTTTTGGATAATTACCCGCAAAGTATTTCCTATAAATGTTATTAACGGGAAGTAGATTGACGAAACAGGCTCCTGTTTGACTCAATTTTAATGGACAGTCTCCACAAATTCCTTTCTCGAATCCTTTCTTCGCAGCCTCTGTGGGGACAAGATTTTGTTGGATAATCCATGACTGTAAAAGTCTTCCGGTTTTACGATTTAATGTGTGATTGACGAATCCCGTTAAGATAAGAACTATAGCAGAACCGTCAATTAAAGATGCCCCTTCCCAAACGATGTAACTATTTTTCAACATTTTACAAGCGGACAATAATTTTGATTTTTGTGAAGCGAAAAGTGTTTGAAGTGATGATATATTTGAAATAATTTCTGACAGCAAAAAGGGGAATAAAATCTGCTTTATCCCCCTTTCGTATCGTTTATAATGCCAGTATCAATTTTCTGCTTTCATTTGAGGATTAACACTTGCATTAACTCGTGCAGCATATTCTCTTCTGCGCTGCCAAGATAATTCGTTTAGTACTACTAAATCTTCTTTCGTTTTACCGAATTTGCGATGAGCAAATTCAAGCAATTGTTCGAGAGAATAGCGCTTCTCTTCTACTTTTCCAAAATCACTTGCGAAGCGCTCTTTGAATATATCCCAGTTGAAATCCTGGAAATTGTTTTTAGCAAGAAGTCCACATAAAGAACGTATTGAATAGTAGACTTTTGAGTAGAGTCTTTCTGAGTAATCACTAACTGAGTACTCGCTTAAAACAGAATCATCAATTGCTTGAAATTTGGGTGTAGAATATTTACGTTTAGCCATGAGGTAGATTTCTCCTAATTACTTCATTGTCCTTTGAGCGTAAGCTCTTAGCCTATTACCACCAGCTAGAATTGTGATAATCTGACATTAAATCCTTGATTTCACAGTTATGCTGATAATCGATTTCTAACTGTTGTAAATCTGTATCTGAAACTAAATTTTTCAGTTCCTGTATCATTTCTCTCAGATGATTATCATCGCTAACACCTGAGTAGTAAATTTTGATGAATTTATCAGCTTTTGTCATGAATTGTTCGAGGTTTGTGACGAATATTTGTTCTGTATCAATTGCCTGAATCATAATTTTTTCCTATGAACTACTTGAAGCGATTTAGTACTCGTTTGGAAGCATTAAGACTTTCTCAACTAGATAAAGTTTGATATGGCTCAATGGGAAATCTGTATATTCAATCTCTTGTCGCAATACTTCTTGATTGGTGTCCCATTCACATATCAAAACACCGGATTTCTCTTGAACTTGTAAATGCCAGATTTGAAATTCTCTTAACTTCGGATTGGATAGAAATTGATTTGTTTGATGTGAAGCGATGGCATCTAACAACCAATAACAATTAGCTTCTTCGGCTAGGTATTGCATACCCTCTGTATAGTTCAAGCCGAGCCAGTGTTTGTAGAGAGTGGCTGAACCATAAAATTGTTTTAGCTCGGTGTTTATTTCATGTGCAGTTTTCATTCATTTATATCCTTGATTTTACGAACTTCACAACTCCATCGGCGTGAGCCGTAAAACGATAACTGCTGATAACAAGTACCAGCAGTTAGGATAATTATATTAGTAATTGATGAGATAGAAGCAGTTTTTATAGCGTTAAAATCATTAATTTCATGCTTCTTTTTATCTACTACGGCTAAATTATTTTCCAGTAATTATGATTAATTTTATCCAACAATTTCTCCATGACAACGACATATATTCTCATTACAACGATAGCAAAATTTATTATTGCAATCTACACAAATTGATAAGTTTTCTAACCTAAATGTTTCTCCACAACAACAGCAATAATCTCGCGTGCAAAGTAGTTTACTATAATTATCAATAGCTTTATGATTTGCACTTCCAAATTCTTTTATTTCGGTAATTTTTTCGTCAGATTTTCTGGCTTTGCTGTTAGCCCATAAATAAGCAAGGATTCTATCGTATTCGGTACTAAAAAGCTTTGTGCTGCTTTTATCGCTTTCCTGCCATTCTTTCATTTTTACAAGAAATCGTTCTTTGAATTTTGACATTATAATTATTCCTATTACTAATTTTTAGATTTTGATATTTGTACACTATTGCAAGCAATTATGCGTTGGTAACACACAAAAACAAGATGAAATATTGCTCATATAACTACTAGAATTAACTTGTAGCTATATGAGTAATAATAATTTGACAGCCATTCCAATATTTATTTCTAAAGTTTATTAAATGACTTTAAATGACTGCCAAATTATCGGAAATCTATGCTTTGTTAACAGTCATAACTATGACAGTTACCGTAAGAAATACTAATCGATTTGACGGTATCCGGAGTATTCCAAGACCTCACTTTTTATATATATGAAAGTGATTATTCTGTCTTGGAGCTTGATACTCTAGCTTATAGACAGTTTGTGTCTGCTGTTTGGAACTGCTTCCATCACCATTAACTAGAAAGTTTGCGAACAAGCCTAACATAAACAACTGTGCTGCAGTTTGTCTCTGCCTAAGTTGTTGCTGCTGTTTGATGTAAGCCTGTTTTTGCTCTGGAGACAGACTCTCAAAATACCTTCTTCTTCTTTGTGCTTCCTGGATTTGTCTTTCTGTAGCTGCTTTACGAGCGGCTTCAAGTTGCTTTCTTCTTCTTTTCATTTCTTTTCGTAATTCCTTACGTCTGATTCGCATTTCTCTGCGTCTTCGTCGTCTTTCCTCACGTCTTCTCATCCGGTCTATTTTATAATGTATGCCATCAGCATCATTAATAAGCCTTTTGAAACGACGGAACAATCCAGCAACAACAATCTCTTGGGACTTTGGTTGATATTCTAGCTCTGATTTTGATGATTCTATGCTGGTGACTGCAAATACTGGATTGATATTTGCAAGCAGAATGGTTACAAGCGCAATCTTGGAGAATGTTTTATTCATGGTGAAAAGAATTAATGAAGATTTACAGGTAAATAGTTACGAAGTTGCGAACAATTGAGATGCTCTGTTAAACCCTGTATCTTATATTTGATTTGAAATTGATAAATAATTGATAAAAATATGGCTTTTTATAGATTGATTTTATAGATTGATTTTTGAATCATACAAGCGGATTATTTTCAGTAATTATCAAGAATTCCTCGACCAATTTTTTTGATTTTTTCAACTAATTCTGGTGGTTTTATCACTTTCACATTTTCACCAAAACCTATTATCCATCTCCAAAGGTCAAAATCTTGTAATGACCATTTTGTTAAAATTACTTGAAAACGATTGGGAAAATCTTTATCATCTGTTGGTTCATCCCAGAAAAAGATTGATTTAGGTAAATTAACTTTTGAGCTTGATTTGGGACGAGTCATTTTAATTTTACTAAATCTTTTAGGTCCTTCGGTAATAAAATGATAGATTTTATTGTTAAACCATAGTTCAACTGTAACGCAAGCTTGAGAGCGGATTTTTTTATCGGGACTAAGAAATTTTCGTTGATTGGTAACGCTATTTCCTAAAAATATTCCCGCACCTCCTTGGACAA
>JBCBPQ010000441.1:0-4117 GCA_039820645.1 Cyanobacteria bacterium J06633_8
AGAAGCAAACTGTAAGGCTTTGTCTCCAATACCTAACTCGCATTCATTTACCCTTGCCTCAGTGTAATTAACTAAAGCTTGATGTTGAATTATAACTCCTTTTGGTCTACCTGTAGAACCAGAAGTATAAATCATATAAGCTAAGTTTTCTGGTTCAACTTGACAATTGGGATTTTCTGCACTTTCGTGAGAAATAGTTTCCCAATCTACATCTAGACAAACTGTATCTCTTGGATGTACTGGAAGTTGAGCAATTAACTTCTGCTGCGTTAACAGAACCGATACTTGAGAATCTTCCAAGATAAAACGATTACGCTCTTGGGGATAGCTGGGGTCTATAGGTAAATATGCTCCACCAGCTTTGAGAATTCCTAGTAACCCCACAATCATATCCAAGGAGCGTTCTACACACATACCCACTAGGGTTTCTGGTTTTACTCCCTTTGATTGCAAGTAATGAGCTAATTGGTTGGCTTTTGTATTTAATTCTCGGTAAGTTAATTTTTGTTCTTCCCAGACTACCGCTACAGCATCAGGAGTTTTTTCTACTTGTGTTTCAAACCATTGTTGAATGCATAAAGAAGGCAAATCTCCCGTGCAGGTATTATTCCAATCTTTGAGTAACTTATCCTGTTCGGTAGTTGTTAGTAACGGTAGTTCCCGTAACTCTAACTGAGGATTGCTGACAATTCCCGCTAGCAAAGTCTGGAAATTTCCTATCATTCGGGTAATTGTCGCACTTTCAAATAAATCAGTGTTATATTCCCATATTCCTTCGAGTCCTGCTTCTGTCTCCGACATGGACAAGCTCAAATCAAATTTGACTGTAGCGCTCTCCATTTCTAAGGGAGTTAAACTTAGATCGGGTAATTCTAAATTTCCTATGGGAGTGTTTTGCAAAACAAACATTACCTGAAATAAGGGATTATGGCTGAGATTTCGTTCCGGTTGCAGTTCTTCTACTAGTTTTTCAAAGGGTATATCTTGGTGAGTGTAAGCTTTAATGGTTTTCTGTTTGATTTGAGCAAGTAAATCTGTAAATGAGGGATTGTGGCTGAGGTCGCTTCTAATTACTAAAGTGTTGACAAAAAAGCCGATTAGGTCTTCAGTTTGGTGATGGTTACGGTTGGCAATCGGTGTTCCTACCAAGATATCCTCTTGTCCGGAATACCGCATTAACAAGATTTTAAATACAGCCAACAATCCCATAAATAAAGTTATACCCTGAGATTCGCATAGTTGTTTGAAGGCTTGATAATATCGGGATTCTACAGTAAAGGATATTTCTTTTCCTTGATAACTAGTAATTGCCGGACGAGGGTAATCTGTCGGTAATTCTAAGGGTTGTATATCCCCAGCAAGTTCTTGTTTCCAATAGTCAAGTTGTTGCTGTAACTGGGTTTGAGCAAAAGTGGTGCGTTGCCAGTGAGCAAAATCGGCGTATTGTAGAGAAAGTGATGGTAAAGATGATTTATTACCTTGACAAAAAGCTGTATAAGACTGGGATAATTCCTTAACCATGATGCCAAATGACCAAGCATCGGAAATAATGTGATGCATCACGGCTACAAATACATGGGTATTTTCTTCTAATTTGTAAAGATATACCCGTAGCAAGGAATCTGTTTCTAGGTTAAATGGCTCTAAGGCTTTTTGTTGAACTATTTCCCGAAGTAGCTTTTCTCGTTCGGATTCAGGTATATGGGTTAAATCTGTTGCGACAAGTTGTATTTGATTTGACTGACGAATAACTTGAACAGGATTACCGTAATTATCCTGAGAAAAGTTGGTGCGTAATATTTCATGACGGCTAACGATATCTTGCAAGCTGTTCTGTAGTGCTGCTTGATTTAACTTTCCGTCCATACGGAAGCCAACAACGATATTGTAAGCCGGGTTATGGGATTCTAATTTATCAAGAAACCACAGTCTTTGTTGAGCAAATGAAAGAGGTAAGTTTTCTCTGCGATCAACTCGCTCTATGGTATCGGAATCTACGACTGTATTTTCTTCATCGATATTTAGAGAATCAATTTGCTCCGCTTGACCTACAACTGTGGGATATTCAAATATCGTCCGTAACGGTAAAGCAATATTAAACTCCTCCCGAATCCGTGAAACAAGTTTGGTTGCCAGCAGAGAATGTCCACCCAAGCTAAAGAAATCGTTTGTTAATCCAATTTTTTCTATACCTAAAACATCGCTCCAGATACTACATAATCTTTTCTCGGTAGAAGTATTTGCTTGAACAAAAGCTTCCTTAGCGATAACTGCTTCCTGAGTTGGTGCAGGTAAAGCACGTCTATCCAATTTACCGCTTGGTGTGATGGGAAGTTTATCGAGCAAAACAAACGCTGAAGGACACATATACTCTGGAAGATGTTCGCGCACCTGTTGTTTGATTTGGGGAATCAGGGTTTTGCTAAACCGGCGCTCCAGAGGATTGACGGAGTAAGATTGAGTTGCTTTGGAATCAGTTTTTTGTTTAACGATTGGCATTATAGGACGCTGTTTTGTTTTACCACGATTGGGATAAAAACAAACATCAAAGTAATTTGCGCCCCTGTCGGGAGAGTAACTAATTATTGCTTGGCAACCAGTTTCACGCGCTAGGGCATATAATTCTGATGGGTTAATTGTCGATTGTATATTTACAGAAGATATTTCCTCTATTGTGGTTGCGCTATCATCTTTCAACCACTGCAAAATTGCTTCATCTTCAATTAAGCGAGCGTTGGGAATACCGCAGTAACCGATGGGAATTTCCAGCTTTTGTAAAAGACTTTGACGCAAGTCTTCTAATTGCATTCCAATGCGCCAATTTACCCACACCGGCTCAATATACTCGCTATTTTCCTCACCTTTTTTATGCAGAATTACGTCGTAACGATATTTAGTCAATTCGTTATCAGATGATTCTGCTTTCAGATGAACTTCTACCGTTTCTAAATTATCAAAAATCTCAATTAAATTAACGAAGAAACTAGGATTGAGAATCAATTCATTTTCCTTATCAGCAATTTGCTCCATCAAAGCTGAAAATGTCTCTTTGTCTGCTTTATCATCGGATTGGAACAAAGCAACGCTAGCATGAAAAGCATCTAACAATGCTAAATTACGGTTGTCGCCAATAAACAAACTTCCACCCGGTGCCAAAGCATTTAATGCACCTGCAATTACCTGTTGAAAATATTCTAAATCCGGGAAATACTGCGCTACTGAATTAATAATGATGGTATCAAAGTAAGATTCGGGAATCTCGGAAAAGTCAATGGCTTCTCGATGTAATAATTTCGCTTCAGACACAGATTCTAAACGCTTAATAGCAGCTTCCGAAAAATCAGTAGCCCAGTAAGATTCAACCTGCGGTGCAATATTAAACAAAATCATCCCCGTACCGCAACCAATTTCTAATACGCGCTGCGGTGTTAAAGCTTTGATACGCTCAAGAGTATTATCCAACCACTGACGCATTTGGGCAGCGGGAATCGGTTTACCGTCATAACTGTTGTTCCAACCCGCAATATTAAAGTCAATACTTGTTTGAGCTTCACTACCGCTATAGGTTTCATCAAAAGTGTATTGCCATTCAGAAGTTTGTTCTTTTAGTAACTCTTGATAACCTTGTGAATTCGTATCAGAGTGCGGGACAATATAAGCTACAAGACGGACATCTTCTTGATGAGATGACTCCCAAGTCATCACATGAGCCTGACGTATCTCCGGTTGACGTTGTAAAACGGCTTCAATCTCACCTAATTCAATCCGAAAACCGCGTATTTTGACTTGGTGGTCGTTACGTCCGAGATATTCGACTTCTCCATTAGCCAAATGCCTTGCCAAGTCACCTGTTTTGTAAATCCGTTGTTTGCTATTGGGGTGGATTATCATCCTTTCTGCGGTTAACTCCGGACGGTTAAGATAACCACGGGTCACACCAGCACCACCAACATACATTTCACCAATAACCCCAACAGGAACAGGTTGTAGATGTTTATCGAAAATATACAGACTCAAGTCGGGGATAGGCTGACCAATTACACTTCCCAAACCTTTCTTCACATCCCGCAGACGAATCGGACGATAGGTAACGTGAACGGTGGTTTCGGTAATTCCA
>JBCBPQ010000442.1:0-4100 GCA_039820645.1 Cyanobacteria bacterium J06633_8
ACTGCTACCCGAACTACCACCTCCAAAATTGCCAGTTCTTAGTGAATTGCGATTACTGGTACTTGAAACGTTGTCTGGTAGCAGTAAACCTGCAAATAGAAAAAGACCAGCAGAAGAACAACTGGGAAGATATCAAGATAGATATAAAGAAAGAAAAAGAGTGAAAAACGAATCGGACTTCGAGATAACAGGAAACACTCATGAATCCGAACACGTAATTGCTTATTCATCGCTCAAAGGAGACCAAGGACCGAAGCGAAATAGCGATAAACCGGCTAAAAATTTGGAGAATAAAGCACCTGCTTATTACGAAGCTAAGGATTTCCACAGACAACATATTGGTACTGGGAATAATCCAGAAGGAGGTAAAGGTAAGACCCGTGATGGCTTTAAGTCATCGGATGAATATTGGGAATCTCAAAGGAATGCACTTGAAGCAGGAGATACTGGTACTGCCGTACAGTTAAATCAATTAGGATATGCTCATAATTCAGATTTCCAAAAAGACCCACAGAGAACAAAAAAAGAAAACCAGGTAGCTGACTCCTCTTACAACACGATGATAGAGAATATGGATTCGGTCACTTATGCTGCTAATGCAACGGAAAACCAAACAAGACACGTCACTCCGAAGGAAAAAGCAGAGATGTATTTAGCACGAAGGACTTCTACAAGTGGAAAATATTCAACGATTGAAGAAGAGGAAGAGGCTAAAAACAAATTTGGCGTTAATGATGAGGAGTGAATAAGCTCAACTGTTTGCCACCTATTAATAATTAAGAACGTTAGGGGAGCAACGCGATTTTGTGAAAAAGAGTGCGATCGCCCAACCCACACTTAGAATTAAAAACAAAAAAATACATTAGATATAAGTATAAATACATAAGTCGAAGAAATAAGGAGTTGCAGCGAAGCTGCAACTCCTTATTCTTTAAGAGCAGAAAAAAAGGTAAGATTCCCTATTGTCAGGGGTTTTGCTGTTCAAAACCCTCAGAAAGCGGAGTACTTACCAAGATGAATAAAATATATGCAACTTTAGATTTAAACAAATCTCTGAAAGAATTTAAAGAGGATGTTACGAAAATTTTAGAATTGACTGATGTTGAAAATTGGGATGGAGTAAATATAAAAGAGAAAGAAGAAAAAATAAGGAATATTGCTTTAATTTTAGCAGGGCAATGTATAGCAATTCTGTTATATAATCTTTCTCATAATACAATTGCTATTAATACAGCAAATAAGAAGACACAAGCATGGTGGCGTGCAAAGACGAAAAACCATGGATATAAAAAGCGCCAAATATTAACTATAGGCAATGTAGAATTTACGCTCAGTTTACCTTATGTTGTTGAACGTAATATTAAGAATAGTAAAAAGAATAAGTCTTTAAATCAAGGATTTTGTCCCTTTTTAAGATGGTTGGGTATGGAAGAAGGAATTACCCCTTTAGTGTGGTCAAATATTGCCAAATACGGTGCAATAAGTTCATCATTTGAAGCTGCACATAAAACATTAATAGATTGGGGTATTAATATTAGTTTAAAACGTATAGAACGATTAACTTATTGTTTTGGTCAAATAGGATTGAGCTTACGTGAATCAAAAATATTTAATCTTAAAATTGGTAATTTGAGACCAGGCAATACATTAAAAGATCAACGAGTAGTGATAGCTGCTGATGGCGGAAGGACTAGGATTCGTATTGATAAAAAAGGTCGTAAAAATTCTAAAACAAACAGGCATGGTTTTACTGGAGAGTGGATTGAACCAAAGTTATTGACTATTTACACAGTTGATAAAAATGGTAAAAAAATTAAAAATGGCGAAATTCCAATTATAAATGATGGGACTTATGAAGATTATCAAGGATTTCTAAAAATTCTTGAAATGTATCTTGTTAGTTTGGGAATACATCAAGCTAAACAAGTGTTACTAATTGCCGATGGAGCCGAATGGATATGGAAACATATTCCTCCGCTTTTAGAAAAATTAAATTGTCCATTAGAAACTTATGGATTATTAGATTTTTATCACGCAACTGAACATCTACAAGTATTCGCAGATAATATTTTTTATACAGAAATAGAACGAAAAAAATGGTTTAAACAAACTCGTTCTGCATTGAAAAAAGGTAAGATAAATTCCATTATTCAAGAAATGAATAAACTCAGCTTAGAGTGTACTGGTGAGCGTCGTAAAAATGTAGATAGAGAGATAAATTATTTTATCAAAGGTAATAGAGAAGGGCGTTTTGACTATCATAAAATTTCATTTCTTAAGCTGCCTATTGGTAGTGGCGCTGTAGAAAGTTTAATTAGACAAGCTGTTAATTTACGTTTGAAAGGAAACAGCAAATTTTGGTTAAAAGAAAATGCTGAAATTATGTTACACGCTCGTTGCCAATGGATTGCTGGTTCCTGGAACAAGTTTTGTGATTCTATTTTAACTGCACTCGTTAAGCCGATACAGCTTACATAAATTATACCAAACATTGTTTTCTAATTTTTATGCTGTAATAATAAGTACCCTTTCAGAGGGGGCTTTGTGCTGACTTTATATTTATAATCCACAGATTAGTGCCGCTTTGCGGCACTAATCTGTGAACTAAATATGTATTTTTACGGTTTTTTATGTATTTTTTATTGTAAATTACTGGAGTTTTTTTGTTGGCGATCGCAGTATTTGGATTAAAGTTCACAAAATCGCGTTGCTCCCAGTTAAAGAAGAACCGTTTGGTGAAGGTAAAACAAGTTTAGTTCCGGTAGGAATCTTGGTTAAAGATTGAGGAGAAAGGGAATAACCAGTAGTAGAAGTTCGTTTTGTTGCTAGTTCTGCTTTGATAGATTTTGCGTAATCAACTGCTGAACTGTCTTTCCACTGATACGGAAAGATGATTGCACCGTTATTAGTAGCAATTTCGACAGCGGTTGAGAAAGATAAAATATCAACTATTATCACTACATCGCTGATAGGAGCAAGTTGATTGACTCCTTGATGTCCCCATTCGCAGCGTAAATCGAATTCAGATTGATTGAAAATCATGTTCATTATCAATTTTCTGTCATTCCGACAAATGTAGAGACGCGATATTATGACCTTTGGTCACGCTTCGCTAACGCGTCTCTACAGATTAATGCGTAGGAAAACAAAATGGTTCAATTTGAACACAGGTTAGGGATTATTCATAATCCTACAACTATTGTGGTACGGGCATCCTGCCCGTTTATAATTTTTTTCATCTCGATTAAATCCATTTCGGCTTTTGCTCTGTATATAAATAAAGCTCGATTGACATGGATATCAAAATGAACAACTTCTTTACTCAAACTAAAACTATCAAAACTCTAACTCTAGCAGCGACTGTAGGTATTATGACTACCTTAGCAGCTTGTAGCAGTCCTGGTAGCGATAACCCTAGCGCTAGTGTTAGTGAACCACAAACAGAAGAAGTTACAGCTGCATCATCATCGACTAATCAAGCATTAGCACAAGAGTTACAAGGTAAACCGGTGGTTGTGGATATTTATGCAGATTGGTGTGGTGGATGTCAGAAAATTAAACCTACTTTGGAAGCTTTAAAGAAAGAGTACGGTGATACAGCTACTTTTGTGGTTTTTGATGTTACTGATAAATCAACCACTGAAGCTTCTGAAGCTAGAGCGAAAGAGTTAGGTTTATCAGAAGTATTTGCAAAATACAAGGCTAAAACCGCTACTGTTGCTGTTATGAATCCAGGAACAGGTGAAGTAGTTGAGCTATTTCAAAAAAATCAAAATAAAGCTGATTATGTTGCAGCTTTGGATACAACTAAGCAACAGATAACTAATTAATTTTTTTCGCAAAAATCTTCTTTTTTATAAATCCAATTTGGCATCTAGTTTGTATTTAAAATGAATCGACAATCAAGTAGATGCCAAATGAAAAAACATTTTTTTGCAACATTCACCACTTTGTTAATTGCTAGCAGCTATTTCGTAAATAATGAGTCTGTATTGGCTAATAAAGCTTTGATTAATAGGCAAATTACAACTCCTATAGTTACTAGGTCTGTTGCTGATGAGAATGAATTTTTAATTGAACTAAGTGCTAAATCCTTGATA
>JBCBPQ010000443.1:0-4062 GCA_039820645.1 Cyanobacteria bacterium J06633_8
AGTTGTTAGTTGTTAGTGATTAGTTGTTAGTGGTTAGTGGTTAGTGGTTAGTTGTTAGTGGTTAGTTGTTAGTTGTTAGTGGTTAGTTGTTATTTGTTTGAATTACTTCTAACTATTAATAAACTTATTAAGTGATAAACAACCAATAAGTTTTTTATACCTATAACCTATAACCTATAACCTATAACCTATAACCTATAACCTTTAACCTTTAACCTTTAACCTTTAACCTAATCCTAACTCCTAACTCCTAACTAAAATTATCTTCCCAGCAAAAAGTAAATAATCAAGGATTTCTACCATGAGCAAGCCAGTTTTTGAATTGGTTGATGAACTACCAACTAGCGGTATCACAGTTTCAGTGTTAAATGCCCTAGATAGTATAACTCCAGGTCATTGGCAAAATACAGTCGGTTTCGTCAACACGATTAAAGAAGTTACCGGCGAAGAAGATGAAGATGTAATACAAGAGATTGGCGAGCGGGCAATTTATCTTTATAATGACCGTTCTCAGGGCTATCAAAAAGGTTTGTGGCTTTACCAAACTGTTGACGGTACTGATAAAGCTTTGGGTGCGGCGGCTTTAGCTAATAAAGTCAGTGACAAGATTCCTTTATTTGGTGGTTTAATCAGCAAGTTTACCCCTAAGCCTGATAAAGCTCAGACTATTGATTTATCTTTGAAATTAATCGCTGAATTACTAGCTTTTTGTAGTATTAACGGTATTCCCGGAGATAGTATCGGCGATTTTGTCGGTTCTTTGGCTGAATACAGCGGAGAATCCTACATCCGTATGTTAGGATTAGTTTGCCTCGATGGCTTAGTTCCTTTAGGTCCCGATTTTATCCAACAAGCTCAATCTGCACTCAATGGAATGAGTCCTAAAGAATTAGAAGATAACTCTACATTCCAGCAGATGAATGATGCAATTCCTGGTGATAGTTCCGAAGGCAAACTAAACTTTATCGGTTCTAGCTTTGACTCAGTAAAAGGTTGGATGAGTGATACTGTTTCAAATAATGATTTGACTCCTGAAAAAGTCACAAGTAAGTTAAGCGGTTTTGTTGATTTTGCTGATGATAAATTAGATTATCTTGCCGCTTTTATCGATCTAAGTACCAACTATTTCGAGCATACAGGTACGCAAACCCTTGCAAAACGATTAATCGAGCGGGCTGAAGCAGAAATTTAATAGTTCCGTTTTTCGGGTAGTTGGTAATAGTTATTATTACCGATTACCTACTAATAAAAATTAGATTCTCAATATAAATAAAATTATTTTTCAAAAGTAAAAAGTAAGCATTAAAGAAGCTGTTAATTGTTTGATTTCTAGTCTAATAATGTAGCCATTAATTAATCGTGATTATTTGATTGAGTATCGGTAGAAGAAAAATTATATCAGTTTTCGGTTGAGCCAAACACAATCGAAACCTCACCCTCATTCCCTCTCCTGGCGGAAGGAGAGGGATGTCTGTCAGGACAGGGTGAGGTATAATTTTTTCTCTGCTTATTGGTGACAAAAATTCGGTGACAACTCGTTCCTAGTCTCTGGCTAGGAATGCCTTTCATTAGGCTCCGCCTCAACTATAAATACGAGGCAGAGCCTCCCAATAATGCATTACAAGGCAGAGCCTTGTAACGAGGTTCAATGCCCAATGCCCAATGCCCAATGCCCAATTCTCTAATTAGGTAATTTTAAATTCGCGACAACAGAATTTAGATAAGGTTGAAATATGGAAAAATTTTCCAACTTTTGAAAGTTGCCCTTTGATGAGACTGCATCAAAACTAGTGCTAATTAAATAAAGTGCTTTACCGTCAAAAGCAACATAACCTCTATATTGCTCGCGCACGTCACCCTTTGGTTTAATCCCAGCAAAACCGAAAGTAATTCCTTGAAGTTTACCGACTTGTGCTTTCTGTAGTGGATAAGTAGAAAATAGTATGCCATCAGCCGTTTTAGCTGTTTTTAACTTATCCTTCTGAATATATTTACCGTTTTTGGCTATTACACCATAGTAATTATTAACCCAAGTATTAAGTGCAGTTGTTACCTGGGAAATATATTTGGGACTTTGATAATTTATATTTTTATCAATTGGAATACCCGTATTGAGCAGCGCTTTTTGAAAATCAGGCTGGGTTTTCAGAGGTAAAATTTTCATTTTTACCGTACCTAAAATTTTTTGATTGGCAGAAATACACAGCAGGGAATTTTTATTTTCACAAGGATTAATATTCCAACCTGCTGGAAGCGGATTATTTGTTAATAAATTATTCCAAATATTATCTTGGTTAGTTTTTTTACTAGTTACGGTTGGAGTTGGTATTTTCGCCGAACTTGGTTGTGTATCCTTCTTGGCAGAAAAATAAGATGTTGCGGTTGTTATCCCCAGGGGAATAAAAATAAAACCTATTAGTAGATGATAGAGTCTTAGCATTTGACTTAAAAATTTAGTCGTTAGTTATTAGTTATCAGTTATTAGCAGTTATAAGATAGTACAAACAATTTTTGTCCCTATCAATTACCCCCATTACCTCAATTTCTTTATTTTTATTCAAAATCGCTACTTCTCAAAACGGTTTCATCTTCGCGATAATCATCTAAATCTAAAGACATAATCGGTTCCCCTTCAGCGCTTTCAATATGCCCTATTATGGGATTTTGTTTCTCCATGGGAGACGATTCACCAACTTGAAAAGCAATCTCCGTTCTTTCTCCTCCATTTGTACCATCTGCTTGTGATTGATATGAAAGCAAACGTTTAAGTTCTTCAAATTTATCTAAAGAAAATACTGCACCATTTGTTATAGCAGTTTCTTTTTGATTATCCGTAATGATAGCTTGAAATAAGCAGGTATTGGAAAGATTGACTAAATCAAGATTTACTCCCAAAAGATTCGCACCTGTAAGATTAGCGCCAGTTAATTTGGCATTTGTTAAATTTGCATTTGTCAAATTTGCATTTGTCAAATTTGCACCAGTCAAGTTTACATCAGCAAGATTTGCTCCTGTTAAACAAGCATCTTTTAACTGAACATTGGCTAAATTGGCATTGGCAAAATTAAATCCAGCCAACATGGTTTGCCTTAAGTCGGCTTTTGCTAGGTTGAGGAATGTCAAAGATTTTTGACTAATTCTTTGTCTAGTCAAGTCTGAATTAAACAATGCTGTTTTGGCAATCAATTTTGTAAATGCTTGGGGATGAAACTCAGTTGCAGAAAATGGATTTGAGCAAGGTGAAAAACTCCGTTTTGTTTTTTTGTAGCAAGCACTCAGTAACAAAAATACATTAATTCCCACTGCTGCGTTTACCTGCTCTACATTTAGATAATTCCGTAGCTGTTTAAAATCAGCCCAAACCTTATGTGCTATTCCTTCATCTAACCAACGCCCAGCAGAGTAAGCGTACCAAAAAGATTGTAAGCGGTTGCACAATAATTCAAAGGAAAATTTATGATTTTGTTTTTGTGCCAATCCTTCTATAATAAGTTCTTCAATTTCTTGCGTGAGAATTCCGTAGCCAAGTAATTGATAAAGATATTGGGCTATCTCTTGAGGAGAATCTATAGCAAAAATTATTTCTCCATAATTATTACGACTGTGTTTAGTTAAAGCTGCTAATTTTTCTACAATCGATGCAGCACATAGATATTCGCCGAATTTTGCATGAGTAAATTTGATATTAAAGGCGGAATCAGGGGCAGAATTTATTTTCGTGGTGGAAGTATTCTGCTCTATGTGAGTAGCTATAGCTTTAAAATAAAATGCTGGTAGCTGGTTAGAATCAGTTTGTAATTTAATTTTGGTCTTTCTTGAATGTAAAATTTGCAGTGCGACTGCCTGCATTTGATTGACTAATGTTTGGGGATGGCGATTTTTGACAAGAGAATTAACGGCTTCTGGAGTACGGTGAATATGTGTATAGATAGATGAAGCTAATATTTTTTGACTCAAACTACGAACTGGATAACCTAATAACCATTGATTTAAACGTTCGTAAATTTTCCACAACACTACACATCCATTTGTGATTTGAGGATTGGTAGAAGATTGCAAAAT
>JBCBPQ010000444.1:0-4026 GCA_039820645.1 Cyanobacteria bacterium J06633_8
ACTTCTCAATTAGAACTCCTCACCGTCATCTGTCCAAGGAGTCTGTAATGCTTTCCTTTCATCTTCGGCGATCGCCTTTTTTTCTTTCTCATCTTGCGGGTCATAAAAATCATCGTAGTTCGCATATCCTTCACTTAGAAGTTCTTCAGCAGTCATCGATGCCATTACCTGGTATCTACTTATTTTCGGTTGCTGATTGGGGGGCTGTTGATTCATCTTTCTAACCTGTTAACTGATAACAATATTTATTCTAGACGTAAAAAATAAATTGCGTATCTCTGTGATTAATTATTCTTTGCTCTTTTTAATAGCGCTATGGTCATAAAACTGAATCATTTCGATACTAAGACGAAGCAAGATACGGGAATTGAGGAAAAATTGCAGAATACCCTAGCAGAATACTTATTTCCCGGTATTGATTTCAATATTGGTACTGCTTATCCAGAAGCTACCGTTCCTCAAGACTTGAGTGAATATAAAGGAATGACTCTACAATTTTCGGCTCAGAAAAGAATGTATTATGCAAGTGACCCAAATATACGGTCATTGCTTTACCCCAACCCTTCTGATGGTGCTGCTTATCCTTTACCATTTACACCTTGTAGAAGTTTTCATGAATTGCATAATGCAAGAGTGCTAGTAATTGATGATGTAACGGGAGATTCGGGTGGAATTATAGCTACTTCTGATGCGAAAAAATTAGTTGGTGACTGTAAGGGTTTAATAGACTTCGATTTTGCTAGAGCTAATAATATAGAACCGCGTGCTTTTCAATTCAGACTTGGTATCAGACCTCAAGAACAAAGCCATGTAATGCGAATCGCCAAAGGTACACTTGCACCCGAACGACTAGATAAAGTAGGAGAGTCCAAATTAAAGATGAGCCGTGCAAAAGGTACCGTTAAAGCTAGAACCGGATACGATATGATATTGGCGACTTCTTCTTTTAAAGGTAGAAAAGGAAGAAATGCTATTCAGCCTGGAGAATATCTACTTGATATCGGTTTAGGTGTTAAATCGGTCGCTAAATTCAGACAACATAGTTTAGGAACCCAGATTTTAGTTAATTATCCTCGCGCTGTCAAAGAAGAAATATTACCAGTTCTGAAACAACAAGCAGAAGAATTAGCATCATCACAAAAAAATCCCAGGAAATTAGCTCAAAGATACGTTGAAAGCTACGAACATCGCAAAGCACTTTTAGAAGACATTAATAAAGAAGATATTACGGAAATAGATGAAAAATTATCAGAAAAACTAGCAATATTGGATTGCTTATGTTGTAATACCGAAAATGAAGAAATTAATCAAGAAGAAGAGTTAGGTACAGAGCAAAAAGACTTATTAGTTTATTCTTTATTAAAAGCTGATTTAGATGGTTTCTGTCAACTAATTGAACATCCTAAAATCATAGCAGAACTGCGAGAATTCGCTCGCAAACAATGGGTTGATATTGCTACCGGACGCTCAATTAAATTCATGTCGGGTTTAGCTCAACCTAGTCTAGATGGGAGCAACGCGAAAAAGTGAGATATACGCATTTGGGTGAGCAGGGGGAGCAGGGGTAGCAGGGGTAGCAGGGGCGGTAAAGAAAATAATTTCATCTCAAATTTAATGCCCAAAAGCTTACCATATAATAAATACAGGCATTTTCTGCTCAAGTAAAGTCAGATTCTCAACCAGCATCCTCATCTGCTTCTATTCACAGAATCGCGTTGCTCCTATTGAGAATTGACTAATTTAATTGAGAATTTTACCCCAAGTTCACAAAATCGCGTTGCTCCCGTCTAGATTTACAGAAAGATGAAATTTGTATTCCCTATTTGGAAGAAGGTGCAGAAATTATAGTAACTCGTTCTCCCTTGATTAATTCAAATGGTGTAATTACTTTAAAAAATAAACTTCTACCAAGAATGCTTTCCGGATGCGTTTATATAAATCCTAAAACAGCAATGGATAATATGCAGTGCGATTTTGATGGTGATTTGCTTGCTTTTGCATCTAGCGAAGAGTTTCCTAAGTTAGCAGCAGAAGTAAAACAAAAGAATTTACCTGTAAATAGACATCCCGATATTGTCAAAAAAGAAAAAGTCCCCTATCAAGGAAGTTTTGCAGAAATTGCTGTTTCCGCAATGGAAAATAAAATTGGGATTATCGCTAACGAAATCCAAAAAAATATTGCGCTTCAATGTGAAATTGATGAATTACCGCAATCGATGAAAGTTGAATATATAAAAAAAGTTTCAAAACATTTAAATTATATTTTCTTAAAGCATAATGATACAAATTTACAACTTCCAGGAGAAAGTAAAAATAGAATTTCTCAAATTGCTCGTACTGATAATACATCTTTAGATGTAAATCAAGTTGATATACAACTTCAATCCTTTAAACAAATATTAAAAGATTGTGTATCAGAACTTAGTAATGAATTACAAGTTGCTACTGACGGAGCTAAAAGTGCATTGCGACCGGATGATAATATTATTTACTATTGTCAAGCAGTAACGGGTTATAAAGAAGTAGAATGGCTGGCTGATAAGAAAAACCCAGACGCTTTTACTAATAGAGGTATGGCTACAAATGGTTTGAGTCCAATTGATTTAATGATTCAACAAACAAATCTAATATTTGAAGAAAATCAAATTACAGCTAGACCTGTTGAACAATTTAGAAATCTTTATCCAGAAATTAAATTTACCTCAGAACAGAAACAGCTAGCTCAAAATATCAAACATAAATATAATTCTTTAATAAAAGAGCGTATCGGATTACAGGAAATAAAAAAGAAAGAACCAGGTCCTTATATAGTTATTACTTCTTCAACAAGCGGGCGGAAATTAGAAATTACGAATTTAATTAAGCATGAGATATCTAAAGATACTGAATTTTGGAATGCAACCGAACTTAATATCATAATAAAACCAAGACGGTCTACTCCGAAGTTACCCCATCCTTTATCTGCTTGTATTCAATATCAAACTCCCGAAGGTCTAAATGTAATTAAGCGTATTGGCACAATCAGCATAAAATCAATGAGAGAACATAACCTAAAACCTGGAATGACAATCAAACAAGGTAAAGTTGAATTTCATTTCGGTATTAGTGATGGTATGGTTGATGCTTTAAAGCAGCAAACTTTAGAATACGTTGAATCAATTAGAAATAATACCCCGGATAATGAAAAGTTACAGCTAGCGGCTGCAATTCATGATGTTAGTCATACCGAAGAAAATAAAAATTATTCGTCGGGACAAAAGAAAGCAGGTGTGGCATTTGCTATATTTCCCGACGAAGTTATAGGTCAATTAAATCAGTTACAGTTTACTCAAATGAGAGTACTTGGTACTCAGTTCAATCATTATGCTGATAGAAATTTTACTGGTGAAAAAGTTCCGATAAAATTTGAAAATGGAATTAATCCTCGTGCCCCAAATCAAACTGCGCGTTGGATAATAGTTGAAGGTAAAAAGCTAGGTACTATTGATGGTTCTTCTCCTCATTTACTACCTGAGTATGAAGCGATTGCTGCTATAACTTCTCCTCCAACTAAGAGTGTGATTATCACCAGTTTGAAAAATTCTGAGAATAAATTACAAATTGATAACGTTAATAAATATGCTTTTAAATCTCGTCAGTGGCAGAACCAACAAGCGAATATTACTTTAGTTATAGGACAAACTAATCCCCGTAAAGCACCAACTGTTTTTGCGAAAATAGATAATCAAATATTAGGAACTGTTAATAAAAAATCAGTAAATTTTTTACAAGAAAAACTGACTGCTGTTGGTAAGTCAATTCAAGGATTTACGTTTTCAGGTACTTTGAAAAATGCTCCTGCTAGCTATGCGGATATAAAAATTGACCCTTCTACCGTCAAATTTCCACAAATTGAAACTAGCTTACAACATGATAAAAACTCGATTGAAAGTAATAAGCCGGTTTGCACCGTTTTATTTTTTGAAGCATCTGTAGATAGTAAACTTCAACCATTAACAGAGCAAATGATGTCTAATATGCTCCATC
>JBCBPQ010000445.1:0-4017 GCA_039820645.1 Cyanobacteria bacterium J06633_8
ATTAGTTCTTGGAAATTTGATTTGAAAGCCAATCCAAATTACTCAAAATTTATTTCCTGTAAATCCAAGATAAAATCTGCAACTTTAAAATTGGGTCTCATGTGTCCAATTAAACATGGTCAAATCTGTGGTGGGGATATCTTCACGGATGAGATAAAAATTGGGACATTACCAAAAAAACGATTGTCTGAATTACATTCTTTTATAGGTCAACCTAGTGGTGTATTAGAGGTTAATCTTCTAGATTATTTCACAGAATCTGAAATCATCAATCAAATTCGTTTAGGTAGAGGTGTTTTACCAATGCAATATCAGGACGATGCTTTAATTACCTATGCAAATATTGATATTGTCGCAGAACATACAGCACCGTAAACATTTTGAGCGAGAGATTCCACCTACCGCAAATAAATAAGAGGTGAGGAATAAAATCCAGATTATTTATACAACACCAGGAATATTTTCTCATTTTCATTTGTTATTGCAATTAAGTACCGACACATCAATCATATTTCAATAAATAAAGGAGATTAGATGATGAAATTCAAAAGCTTTAACACTACCAAAAATCTATTGCTTGCACTAGTTGGATTTTGTTGTACTTTTACTATTGCGACTCCATCCACACTTGCTCAAACAACTACTGTTCAAATTAACCCAGAAGTTCTACGCGATACTCCAATTATTCGCCGAGATATCAGAATTATTAATCAATACAGAAAAATTTGCGGTTATCGTTCAGAAAGACAATGTAAAGAATGGCTCAAAAAATTACGACAAGTTCAACCAATCAAAATTCCACCACAACCTCAACCAGATCCATTTCCTATTCGGGTTGCTCCAAATCGAATTAAGACTCAATAATTTTCTATAGAGTTAATTTAATTTTAAAGTTGTAAGCATAACTATATTGTTTAGGACTTATGCAAGCCCCACTTTTTAAGGGGGGATGGGGGGATCTAGAATATCTGGAACGCTATATTTTCCCTTTTCACCCGGAGGGCGTGGTAAATCGCTGTGTAAGTCCTATTGTTATTGCTTACAACATAATTTATCCCGATAATCAGGAGTTAAATCATGTCACATAATTTAAAGCTTCTACCAAGAGCGTTAATATTTTTAGTTAGTGGATTTATTGCTTCACCTTTAAACCCTTCCATAGCACAGACAACGGAAGAAGCAGGATTGATGAAACTGATGAGACGTATGTTGAGCCTTAATAGCGATACTAAAGTTATTGTTGGTAAACTACCGGAAAAAATTCTAGTGAAGCTTCCTATCCCATCACAATCTCAAATAGTAGGAAGTACCACTGATAATAAGGGAAGTATTAGAATTGTTTTAGATAGCTCTCAATCAGTTGAAAAAATAACTAATTTTTACACAACTCAACTAAAAAACTCTGGTTGGGAACAACAAGCAAATAACTCCACAGGAGGTGGTTTTGTAGTAGCAAAATTGGATTCTATATACTACGAATTTTGTAAAAAAGATAGTAATCCGATGTATTTAGGATTAAGTATCCAAGAAACTAAAAAAACTCCTTCAACTATCAGTTTATCTGTAGGTCCGATAGATAAAAAAGATAAATATCATCCCTGTAAACAATCTACAAACACAGAATTTATTTCAGTTTCAGGAATGAATTTTGGTGGACTTTTACCAATATTAATACCACCGCTAAACACTGAAGTGTCTGAAGTAGAAGAATACTTGCATAATCAATCAGTTGTTATTCTCAAGACAAAACTTGATGGTAAGACATTAGCAAATCATTATATTCCACAGTTAGATAAAGCTGGTTGGAAAAAAATTGATAGTGGAGAAAGTGATTCCTTTACCTGGAGTAATTGGACATTCAAAGATAATAAAGGACAAAATAGAAACGGCATTTTGAGTTTTACAAAAATCCAAGGAAAACCCAATCATTATTTTGCTAGTTTGAAAGTTTTGAAAATACAATAATTTAGCTAATACCTTCTAAAGAGAATTGTAGAAGAAATATATCATTTTTTTTATATCGGTTGATATATTTCTTTTATTTTAGGACTTACTTAAATTTCATATGTTTATTGTAGGGTGCTTGTACACTGACTCCCAACTGAACACATTAATAAGGTTTGTAGTGTCACGCACCACCAGGGTTTTTTGAAAATATCGTAAGTCCTGTATTTTTATATTACTCTCCGATACAAACTACCCCAAAGGGTACTGTTAAAATAAAAAATATTTGCCATATTAAACATATCGCTACATTTTTGAATTATCAATCTCAAATATGGAGAATAGATATGAAAACTTTAACTAATTATCAACAATTACCTCCAGGTCCCAAAGGTCATTTTTTAGTAGGTTCCTTACCAGAGTATCAACGCAATCCTTTAGGATTTTTAACAAACTGTGCCAAAAAATATGGTGATGTAGTTTATCTTTCTGGATTAATCCCTTCTTATCTCCTTAGTCATCCAGACTTGATTGAAGAAATGCTGGTGAAAAAACAGCAATACTTGATTAAAAGTCAATTGGCTAGTATCGTCAAACCGCTTTTAGGCAATGGTTTATTGTTAAGTGAAGGGGAATTTTGGAAAAAGCAGCGTCATTTAATTAATCCAGCATTTCATCATACTCGGATTAAAGCTTATTCGAGCGTAATGGTGGAATATACTCAACGGATACTAGCGACTTGGAAAGATGGAGAAATTCGCGATATCCACCACGATATGATGAATTTAACCTTAGCGATCGCCACAAAAACACTTTTTGGCACCAGCATAGATAAAGATGTAGACACGATTGAGCAAGCAATAAAAGTTACTCTGAAACACTTTGATACTCAAAGTACAAATTTGTTGTTGTTTTTACTTCCTAACTACATACCAACTCCAGATAATCTCCGTTTCCAAACAGCAGTTAAGCAAATTGATACTATTGTTTATCGTTTAATTCAAGAACATCGCTCATCAGGTAAGGAGAGTGATAATTTACTTTCAATGCTGTTAAATTTACAGGCAGAAGATGGAACGCGAATGAGCGATAAACAAATCCGAGATGAAGTGATGACTTTGATTTTAGCAGGTCATGAAACAACAGCTTTGGCTTTATCTTGGGCATGGTATTTATTAGCCAAACATCCAGAAGTTGAAGCCAATTTAATCGCGGAATTACAAACAGTTTTAGCTGGACGTACACCCAATTTATCAGACTTGCGGCAACTTCGTTATACAGAATGGGTTGTATTAGAAACAATGCGACTTTATCCACCAGTTTGGATAATACCTCGAACTGTGAAGAATGACTGTGAAATTGGCGGCTACCATGTAAAAAAAGGACATGGATTGGTAGCTAGTCAATGGATTGTCCATCGCGATGAGCGTTGGTTTAGCGAACCAGATACCTTTAATCCCTCTCGCTGGGACAATGATTTGATCAGGCGTCTGCCAAATTTTGCTTATTTCCCCTTTGGTGGTGGTTCCAGAATCTGCATTGGTAAATCCTTCGCCATGATGGAAGCTTGTTTAGTGCTAGCAACTATTGCTCAAAACTACAAATTTACCTTGCTTTCACAACAGGCAGTAGAACCTTGGGCTAGTTTGTCACTTCGTCCCAAACAACCGATTCGGGTTCGTTTAGATAAAAGATAGGAAAAAGCGTCAAAGGTATATACCAGTTTTTTTTACTAGTACATCACGGCTTAAATAAAGCAACCATTAAAAATGCCTGAAAAGCCCAGAAAATCAAACTTCTTACTTCTTACTTCTTACTTCTTACGAACGCAAGCGGTACTAGCAATATAATCCCACCATCTCCTACAAATCTTTAGACTTACGAAACTCGCTAACAACTTCAGCAATATCCCGTAACTCACCTTCAACTTGATACTCCCGTCACGCTCTAAGATTACCTATAACGTAGGTTGGGTTGAACGATTCGTGTTACCCAACAGCGTGTTGGGTTTCGTTCCTCAAACGCCACTTCCTACAACGGAACGCCACTTGCTACAACCGTCGTGTTCCTCGG
>JBCBPQ010000446.1:0-4013 GCA_039820645.1 Cyanobacteria bacterium J06633_8
GTTCACTGATAACTGATAACTGATAACTGTTCACTGTTCACTGATAACTGATTATGGAAGACACAACTATATATACTGTAGTAATTAGCGACGAAGAAGAATATTCAATTTGGTTTGAATATCGTCAAATACCCTATGGTTGGCGTTCCGCTGGAAAAACAGGAACAAAACAAGAGTGTCTAGATTATATCAAAGAAGTATGGACAGATATGCGACCTCTGAGTTTACGTCAGAAAATGGATGCACCTACCTCTAATACCGACTGAAAAGCTAAAAATACCAGTGCTTAGAGGACATGACTCATTATGATGAACATTCTCAGCTTGATTTACTTGTACCTTGGGATTTACCCATTGATGAACAATTAAGTGAAGCTGATACAGTTAAATTGTCTCAAGCACTTCGACAAATATTGAAAGCGTTAGAACAAGTAGAGACTTCTACTGCCCTTGTCATTATTGAAGATGAACTATCCAAATTAGGTTTTGTAAATATATTTCCGGCAAAAATATCTTCTACTAAAACACCGCTCAAAAAATGGGAGGTCGAAGATTTTGATCGCCATTTTGGTATAAATCATGTAAAAAGTCAACAACCTGCTTTTTGTATTGTGAAAAGCTTGATGTTCGCTGTTCATAGAATGTTTGTTATGCTAGATAAGCAGAATAATTCTAAATTTGATTCACTCCAAATTGAGCGACAAAAACAGGGATACATCAGCTATATTTATTTATTATCAAGGGTTTACCACCTACCTCCATATTGAATAAATCCCACAATTTTATAAAAAGCTTCGTAGTTACTCCCACTACGAACTATGAATTATTTATCAGTAATAATGGTAGATTCACAAGAGATTTGGAAAGGATTTCATTGGTCATTTTTTATTAATGTCCAAGCATTAATAATTTGTCTGCGTCGTTTTGAATCCAGTTTGGCTCTGGGAGATATAGCAATGGCTCAAACAGAGTTAGAAGCAGCAACTGATTTAATGCTCGCTAGTGGTGCATCAATGCAGCTAGCTGGTAGCTTTAGCAGGCAAGAATATGAATCTTATGTTCGTCCAACAATGACTCCCCCCTACGTTCAATCGCAAAACTTTAGTGGGTTAATGTCATGGGAACACGCTACTTTAATGCAATTGTGGAAAAGGCTTAGTTCTACATTCAAAAATATGCCTAAAGAACTTGAACCCGTACATGAAAAATTTGTCGCAGCATATTTTGAATTAGCCAAAGATCATAAAGCAGTGTGTCAAAAATTTGGCGGAGATGAAGGTGGTAGTTTACGGTTTGAAAAAGGTACAGCAGTTGATACTTTAGATAAGTTCGAGAAAATTCGCACACAACATATAAATCCAACTGGTAAATCCATTAATCGCTGTCCTTTCCATCATGGTCACTAATTTTTCGTGAAAGCACTATTTTCTCAAAAGCTTCCCCGTAATGTCTGGTTTTTAGGCTTCGTTAGCTTATTAACCGATATTAATTCTAAGATGGTTCAATCCATCCTACCTTTGTTTCTGGTTTCTGTTTTAGGAACAAATTTACTGACAATCGGTGTAATTGAAGGTATTGCTGAATCTACCGCTTCCATTTTAAAAATATTTTCCGGTGCCCTCAGCGATTACTGGGGAAGACGCAAAGAATTGGCTGTAACCGGATATGGACTGTCAGCTTTGGTAACTCCATTATTTGCGATTGCTACTACCCCAGCTTGGGTTTTATTGGCTCGTTTTGCTGATAGAGTAGGGAAAGGAATCCGGGTTGCTCCTCGCAATGCATTAGTAGCTGATTGTACCCATGCAGATAAACGCGGTGCTGCTTATGGTTTGCGTCAGTCTCTGGATACCATTGGTGCTTTTAGCGGACCTTTTATTGCTGCTGCATTGTTATTCTACTCAAATCAGAATTTTCGCTTAGTTTTTTGGTGTGCTGCAATACCCGGATTAATGGCGATCGCACTTCTGACTCTCGGCGTAAAAGAAACTCCCAGAACTTCTCATCAAAGACGCAATCCCTTGCAGTGGAGTGCTATGCAAAGCTTAGGTAAAAGTTACTGGATATTAGTAGCGGTAGCATTATTATTTAACCTAGGTAACTTTAGCGACGCATTTTTATTATTACGAGCAAAAGAAATAGGTATCTCTACAAACCTTATTCCCTTAAGTTTTGTAGTCATGAACATAACTTATGGCTTAAGTGCTTATCCCATCGGTGTACTTTCAGATAGAATAGGTCGTAAAGGGTTATTAATTAGTGGATTTACCTTATTCGCTATAGTTTATTTCGGTTTCGCAATAGCTCAAACACCCTGGCAAATCTGGATACTATTTGCACTTTGTGGTTTGTACTTGGGTAAAACTCAAGGTTTATTATTAGCTTTAGTGGCTGACAAAGTTCCCGAGAACTTACGAGGTACAGCATTCGGCACCATCAACCTCGTCACCGGGATTGCACTATTACCCGCAAGTCTTATAGCAGGGACATTATGGGAAAAACTTGGTTCTCAGATAACATTTATGGTTAGTAGTGGATTTGCTGTTCTAGCAATTTTATTGTTGATATCAACTTTTAACAGTGAGCAGTGAACAGTGAACAGTTAACAGTGAACAGTTATCAATTAATATTTATTCTTTCAAAATTATCTAATCCAAAAATAGTACACAAAAGCGCGAAACTACTCCGCGCTTCTCTGCGTTTTCCTTTGCGTTCCTCTGCGTTTAATAAAATGTTAAAAAAAAACTCATTAATCAAATTTACCCTAATTACCATAATCACAACTGCACTAATTTTTATTATTTATAGAATAATTTCCAACTCAGGATACTATCATCCTCCATCACCAACAGCAGAAGTACCGCAATTAGTCTATCCCAAAGCAGTTTCCAACAATAAACTCAAGATACGTAAAAGCGTCACTCAACTCACACCAACAGAAAAACAGGCTTTTGTAAAAGCAGTCAAACAATTAAAAAATACTTTTCCTTCATACAGCAAAATCAGTCTCTACGACCAATTTGTGCTGCAACACGTCATGACAATGGGGTTCCGTCGTAAATTGGGAGCTACAGGAAAAGCCGAAGGAAATCCTGCTCACGCACAGCCAGCATTTTTACCTTGGCACCGTCAATTTTTGTATCAATTCGAGCAAGCATTACAGAAAATTGACTCCAATGTCACCGTTCCTTACTGGGATTGGACTGACCCCAAAGCATTAGATATAATCTTAAAAGAAGACTTCTTAGGTCCCAACGGTCAAGGAACTACAATCAATATTAATGGAGTTGGAAAATTTACAGGAGGTGTAGTTTCATCGGGTAATTTTGCTGATTGGAGACTTAACGAAAATATTCATTTTGACCCCATCAGAATGACTTCCTTGGGTTCAAAATTAGTCCGATTTGTAGGAATGCCTCCCTGTAATTTTCCTATACAAAAAACATTAATCGAACAACTTTTTAAATTCCACAACTACGAAATCTTTAATGCATTAATAGAAGGAGCATTAACACTCAACAACCAAAATCAATATATTCCAGGCTGGACATTACATGCTTGCGCTCACTCAATTATCGGCGGTAGCATCATCGACAAAGATAACCCCATGAGACAAACCAGCATCTTGGGTACAATGGATAGCATTCCCAGTTCACCCTACGACCCAATTTTCTGGCTAATTCACGCCAATGTAGACCGTTTATGGGCAGAGTGGCAAGATAAAGGACATACAGGAGAAAAATTCTATCCTTCCAAACATGTACCTTTCGGACATAAACTTAACGATCCAATGTGGCCCTGGGATGGAGGATTATCTACACCTGGAGACTATGGACTAAATAATATTAAATCTTTATTGATAAAAACCAAACAAATAGTTACACCAGCAGATATGCTTGATTTTAGAAAACTTAGTTACGTTTATAAGAAATAGTTAGGAGTTAGGAGTGAGGAGTTAGGAGTTAGGAGTGAGGAGTTGAGAGTTAGGAATTGGTAATAAAGACTTAAGATTTA
>JBCBPQ010000447.1:0-3956 GCA_039820645.1 Cyanobacteria bacterium J06633_8
CTTTAATCCAGAAGATAAATATTCAGAAGAAAAATGGCAGCAATTTCTTGATTTGATTAGAGCCTTCCAGAAATTCGACAATAACTCCCTCACAAAAATTGTTAATCAAGGCTTAAGTCAGCAAAGTTAAAACCTGTAATATAGAATGTTTCGGCATTCTATATTCTTTATAAAGAAAACATTTTATTAGCAGCTATTAACTAATTCTTAAAGTAAGAATGACTTCCTTAATCGAAGCGTTAGAAACAATCCCTTGGTATTGGAAATTAGCACCCACCATTCATAAATTAAGCCAAGGATATAATTGGCAACAATTCCCATTCTCTGCTGTTGAACTAAAATCCCAACTCATACGTAAAGGTAAAGTTGCTGTATTCAATAAAAATGGTAAAAGATATGAAATCCAGCCCACAGGAATAGGACTTATTCTTGGCAAGCAATTCAATGACGAATTCCTCATAACTATTGATTGTGACGGTAAAGCAGCTTACCGTAAGCTTATCGAAATCAATCATGGTAACCACAAAACCAAAAATCCTTTAGAAGCAGCCCATGATTACCTTCCACCAACCCCAGCATGGACTTCTGGTAAACCTTACCGGGCGCAGTATCTATACAAATTACCATCATCTAAGAAATGGCGATCGCAAATCATTAAAACCTCTAAATCTAGCGAAATGCTTGAATTTCGCGGTACTAATATGCTGTCCGTTATTCCCCCATCCCTTCATCCAGAAGGTAGAAAATATCAATTCCTCCCTGAGTGGAATATAAACAACTTTAATGCTGCAAAAGCACCACAATGGATTATCAAAATTTTAAGGGAAACTAAAACCAAACGCAAACATAATCCTAACTACAGCATAGTAGATAATCATCAACCTTCTTCTGTAACCACATCCCACAGCATACAACAAGCTAGATTGTTGCTCGATAATATACATTCGCGTTATGCAGAAAATTACTGGGATTGGCTAAAAATTGGCATAGCACTACACAACATCTCCAACAAAGAACTTCTTCCAGATTGGGATAGTTGGAGTTCTATGTCATCCAAATATAAACCAGGTGAATGTTCTCTCAAGTGGGCTTCATTCGCTAGAAGCCACAACAAAGGAAAAATTAGCATCAAAACACTAAAATACTATGCCAACCACTTTTCCTAACAGGATCATCGTTCCAATTCAACGCAAGCAAATATCTTCTGATGGGTGGATGCTTAATCTGCTATCCAAAAACGTTGCTACAATCACAACTCCCCAGGGGTTAAGGCAAACTGCTTATTTTAGTTTTGAGGACATGCAAACTGCTTCAGAATTCCTAGAAAAATCAACCCATAACGGTGATGTCGAAAAAGGAATAATTCGCAAAGGTAAATATCTATGTGGACATGAAGTCAAAACATGGGGTGCTGACAAAAAATTTATCTTAAATAAGGCATTAGTTGACATTGATGCAGGCAATCATCTGTTTCAAAAAAAGTTAGGAATCTTGCAAGAACATATAATTATGACTTATCTGTTCGATTTTAACGGCAAACCTTACCGTTACAAACAGGTGTCAGAACAAGAATTAGAGACTCTTTGCAGCCATTTAAAGCAAGCTGATTGGAGTGTTGAAGATGGTACCAAAATAGCACAATTTTTTAATCGTATTGTAAGTAAAAACAAATGAAAACAACTATTTCAACAAATATTCAATTAAACGAAAATACTCACTTTCATCTTTATTCTAACGAAGTACCTAACATTGGAATAATGGATAAAACCAGCAACATCATTCGCATATCTTGCAGTATTGATAATCTACACAAAATTGATGAGTTGATTTCTAGTTTATCTAGTCTTAAGCAGGAAGTTACCAGAAATACTATTGCAAAATTAACGAACCAACAAAATAATGAAGTGGCTTTAGAAGATACGGTATACTGCGATTTTTAGCAATAGTTATTAACAAATTAGTCGATATATATCGGCTATTTTTTTTATTACCAAAATCTAAAAACAAGACATATATTCTTACCAAACTATTGATTTATCAAAATTAATCAATTAAAAATGGTAAGAACAACAAACGGTACAACAGCGGCTAAAACTCAAATCGACGAGCGCCAACAATTGCTTGCACAACTCGATGAATATGATAATGAAAAGTATATCAAGCAAGGAATTGAAGCGCATATTTGTCAAATCCTGAACGGGATGCAGCACCCTTTACCAACTGGAATATTCATTAAATCTGCTACTCTAGAAGCTGTTAATTGGCGTGGAGAACGTAATAGCTACAGACACCGTTTTAGGGGTGCTAAAGAGGATGAATTTGGCGTTCTTTTAAGTAATTGCAACCTCCATATAATAAGTTTATCCGACTTATATATAGAAGAAGTATATGAAGAACAAGGAACTAAGAAAACCCGTTTAATCGGAACTTATGACCCCAACACTTATCCAGAATTGAAAGCAACTAAAAGAGAGAAAATTCGGGTTCGACGATTCTTCACTATTATCGTAGTCGATGATAACAAACAACCCATGCATGATGGATTCCTAACTATATCTTGTCATGGGCTTCAATCTCTTGGGCTTGCCAACAACATTGAGCAATTCCTTTCAGAATTATCAAACTGTTTTCACGCATTCCGTCAAGATGGTAAGTCTTACAAAATGAGCTACAACTTCTTGGCTGAACACATATTTAAAGCAGAATTCCATTCTGAATTAGAAGGTTCTGAACAACAATCATGGGTTGCCAAAGTCAAAGATTTTGTACGTCCCAATTCTGATGGTAACAATTACCCAGAATTTCGCGGTAATGATGAGGTGATAGCGTTCATCAGAGAAAACCTCGAACAGGATTTTGCAGGAAGCATTAGTAGGGTAGCAGCAGTGAAACATCTGATGTTGTGTAATGGAGAGAGCAGCCCAAAACCAGCCCTACCACCAAGCATTGACTATCAAAATGTCCAATTCGATATAGAAGAACCACCTTACTAAATAAAGAGGGAGGGAGTGAGGGAGTGAGGGGTTACAATTTCCGTAAAAAAATGGGCAGGCTTAGTATAGAGAGATGCCGAACATACCACGAGTTAACTTGTTTTAAAGCCTGCCCATTTTTTAAGGCTCCATCTCGGGAGAGAGGGAGAGGTAATTGGATGGGGTTTCAATACTGCTCGGATAAGAAAGGAACTTGTGAAGGCAAGCTGAGGAGACAGGGAGCCGAGGAGAGGAGGAGAAAGACTACTTCTGAGACACAGAGCGCTCCTCAGCCCCGTTTACTCCCCTCAGCACCAAAAGCAATCTCAGCAAGACCATTCAGTCTTAACCGAGCAGTATTGGATGGGGTTTTAACCCCAACCAATTACTAGCACCGTGCAGACGGTGGGGTTTTATACCCTCCTGCTTCGACGATAATCTAGCACGGGTTGATAAATGCCCGTGCTTATTAACAAATAAACTATGGAAACAAAACATTTAACAACAATAGAACGCAGTCAAATTCTTGCGTATATAAACCTTGCTCGGCATTGTTTACCACAGCAAGCTATAGAACCTATTCTCAGTAATTTCCTCATTAATTTTAATGCTGAAGAAGACAAAATTAGTATCACAAGTTGGGATATGAAAGCTGGAATAAATATTTATCAACATTGCAATGTACAAAAAGATGCAAATATTTGTGTTGATGGTAAAACATTCTACGAAATAATCTTAAAACTAGATAATGGTGATATTATCCTCGGCATGGATAACACCAATCTTTATATCAATCAAGAAAGCAATTCATTCGCCATACCAATTACAGAGCAAGCCAAAAATTATCCCTTACTACCTATCCCCGATGAAGAAGCTATAAGTTTTGAAATTCCACGCAATAAATTAGCTAATGGTATAAGTAGTGTAGCTTATGCAATTTCTACTGATGAATGCAAACAAATTATTACCGGAGCTAATCTGAGA
>JBCBPQ010000448.1:0-3922 GCA_039820645.1 Cyanobacteria bacterium J06633_8
AACTCTTCAATACCCATTAAACCAACACGTTCTGTCGCAAAAGTATGCCGTAAATCATGGATTCTAATTCCAACTAACTCTGGGTAATCAGTTATTAACTTGCGCCAATATTCATGCACTGTACGATAGCTAATTCTACTGACAACTTTAGTTACCGGTTGTTGCGCTGTAAAGAGTGCATTTACAGTATTATGACGCTCATATTTGATATATTTATTTAATGCCTTAGCAGCCACATCGCCAAAATAACAAGTACGCTGTTTATTACCTTTCCCAACTACTTGAAAAGTATACTTAGTAAAATCTATATTATCTATGTCTAATGCTAAAAGCTCTGCTATACGGCAACCTGAATCATGTAACAGGTGTACTATCGCATTCATACGTAAATCGTTTACAACAGTTTTGTATAGTAAATTTAATTGAGTTGTAGTTAAATATCGTATTGCTCCATCAGTTTTATGCTCTCCCTTTTCTTGATTTGGCTGACGTTGTTTTAATCCACGAATAGGATTGAACTTAATATAACATTGCTCTACAGCAAAATTGAATAAACTTTGTAGTATCGCTTGGTACTTATGATGAGTTGTATAGCTACAATTTTCTAAGCTTTTTAAATACTCAATTAAAGTTTGTTTACTGATAATTTCAATTGCCCAACTTCCGTATTCAATAAGTATTGGTTTCAACGCCAACTCATAAGTACGTCTGGTACTTTTTGCTAAACCCGGACGTGATAAAAATTCAGTAATAACAGTGGCTAAAGTAACACTCAATTTAACACTAATTTATGTAATTTTTATGTCGAAAATAATCATTATTTAATATATCTTTTTTAGAAGAATAATGACTACTTTTGATGGACACTTTTAACACTCCTTTACCACAAGAAGCAGTAGGGAACTACATCAAACGATTACGTTTGGAATTAAAGATGAGTCAGAATCAGCTAGCTTCCTCAGCCGGTATTCACCTGCATTCCTTGGGGAAAATAGAACGAGGTATGACCACTCGATTAAGTGATAAAACCCGTCGGGGACTGGCTAGGGCTTTATCAATACCGAGCGAGTACTTAGAAGCAATTTGTAACGGTTCCGAAATACCACAACCATTCACCAGTATAAAATTTTGTCCTAAATGCTGGACTCCAGGAACACCTACAGAACCAATTTGGAACGATGTCAGGTCATTACACTGCTTTATGTGTGGACACGAGCTTATTTCTCATTGTCTTAAATGCGGAAAGTCAGTAAGAACTTTTCAGCACTCCTACTGCCCTTATTGTGGTTTTTACTACAAAAATACAATTACTGAAATTGGTGGCAAGAAAACACCATATAAAAAAAATTTTAAAACTAAGAAAAAGTGAATGTTTTGTTTTATATCTATAAAAGCAATATCAGTATGGGCAATCCATTAACATCAGAGTGACATCTATAGAACGTACCGCTTACCCAAGATTTAAGCGTCAATTTACCACTAAAGAACTTATTGAAATTTATACGCCAACCAATTCAGAAATTGCTTTCGCTTACAGTACTACAAAGGGTGAAAGTAATATTCTTAATCTACTTGTTATATTTAAATCATTTCAAAGACTAGGCTATTTTCCATCTATTTCAGATGTTCCACTAAAAATAATAAATCATATTCGCAGTCATTTAAAATTTAAAAATGATATTGTTTTAGGCTATGAAAGCAAGAAAACAATGTATCGACATCGGACAGCTATCCGTTCATATCTTCAAGTTAAATCTTTTAATCAAACTGCGCTGCATTTAGCAGTGTCAGCAGTAAATGAATCTGCTACTGTTATGGACAATCCTGCGGATTTAATGAATGTCGCTATCGCCGAATTAATTAAAAATAGATATGAATTATCGGGATTCAATACGTTAAATAGATTAGTACGTCGAGTCAGAAATTTAGTCAACCAAAACTTATTTAAGCTGGTATTGAGTCGCATAAATGATGATTATCAACAACGCTTACTTGACCTGTTAGATAATCATCCAGTTGAATATAGAAGCCTTTACAATAATATCAAACAGCTTCCTAAACGACCAACTCGTAACCATCTCAATGATTTAATTGTACATTTAATTTGGCTTGATTCTTTAGGAGATACTAAACCATTACTCACTGGAATTACAGCAGCCAAAATTCAGCATTTTGCTGCTGAAGCGAGGGTGTTGGATGCAAGTGAAATTAAAGAATTTAATTTGCCAAAACGCATTACTCTTATATTATGCCTGATTCACTCGGCGCAAATAACGACGCGGGATAATTTGGTTGAAATGTTTCTCAAAAAAATGCGTTTAATACATAATAACGCTAAGAAAGAGTTAGAGCTTATTAAACAAAGATATCAGGAGACAGTTGAAAAGTTACTGGGAGTTCTTGGAAATGTTCTCCATGTATTTGTTGATGAAGAACAAGCATTAACTAATATTGAGAAGGTCGATAACACAAATATACTAGAGATAACAGATAAAGTAGAGCAAGTTAATCAGTTATTCATTACAGAAGGTGGTGCAGAACAATTACTGAGTGAGTGTGAGGCGATTAATGCTTATAAGGGGAATAATTATTTACCCCTACTATGGCAATTTTATAAAAGTCACCGCAGTACTTTCTTCCGATTATTAAATGCTTTGCAGTTTGAATCAACCACGAGCGAACAAAGTGTAGTTGAAGCATTAAATTTTATTCTAGAAAATCAGTCAAAGCGAGGTCGTTATTTAAGAAATGTTATTGACTTAGATTTAGAATTTGCTTCTCCTCAGTGGCAGAAGCTTTTATTTGTTGAGCAAGGAAACAAAACTAAAATTGTTCGTCGCCATCTGGAAGTTTGTGTTTTTTCTTACTTGATGGCTGAATTGAGGTCGGGTGATATCTGCGTTATTGGTAGCGAAAATTATGCTGACCACCGAGAACAGTTATTACCCTGGTCAGAATGTTTACCATTAATTGACCAGTATTGTGAAGATTTGGGTTTTGCACCGAATGCAGATGGTTTTGTTGACCAGATGAAGGAATGGTTAACCGATACAGCTTCAAAAGTAGATTCTGGCTATCCCGACAATCGGCAACTTGTAATAAATGATTTGGGTGAACCTGTATTAAAAAAATCATTGCGTCATGATTTAAGTCCTGAAGCAAAGGCTCTGCTTGCAGCTGTGGAAGAACGTTTTCCGGAACGGAATTTAATTGATATTCTGCGGAATGTTGACTATTGGACTAATTTTACACGTCACTTTGGACCAATGAGCGGAAGTGACCCGAAGATTGAGCGAGCGACGGAACGTTATTTGCTCACTAGTTTCACTTATGGTTGTAATTTGGGACCAACTCAAGCTGCAAGACATATGCGAGGTGTTGTGACTGCGAAGGAGATATCATTTGTTAATCGCCGTCATGTAAGTGTAGATAAGTTAAATGCAGCACTTGTGGATATCATTAATCGCTATAACGTTTTAAAGCTTCCGGGTATTTGGGGTGATGGGACAACCGCTGCTGCGGACGGGACTAAGTATGAACTCTATGAAGAGAATCTGCTGTCTGAATACCATATTCGATACGGTGGATATGGAGGTATTGCTTACCACCATGTTTCTGATACATATGTAGCTTTATTTAGTCATTTTATTTCCTGCGGCACCTGGGAAGCTGTTTATATTATCGAAGGTTTATTAAAAAATTGTTCTGATATTCAACCTCATACTATTCATGCTGATACTCAGGGACAATCAACACCTGTGTTTGCATTATCACATATGTTGGGTATTAAATTGATGTTCACGGGGTGACAAGCACCCTAAAACCCTACTCAGACAAAGATTTTGAAGTTTAAAGCTGAAGATAAAAATGATTGAAAATGATAATCATTCTATAAGTATGTGATGGGCGATCGCCCATCACA
>JBCBPQ010000449.1:0-3921 GCA_039820645.1 Cyanobacteria bacterium J06633_8
GCCCAGTCAGCAGCAGTCAGTTTTCCACGAATAGCTTTGATAGCCAGTGAATTAGGTGTTTGATAAAAACCGTTTGTTTCCACACTCTTATGAATGCCATCTGAGACAGCATTTGCCTGCGTTTGAAGTGTCATACATTTAAAATCCTTTAGTTTACTTGAAGCCAGAAGTCAAAAATTTTCATCAAAATCCTCACTCCCTCCCTCTCTCCCTCTCTCACTCCCTCCCTCCTACTCATCTACTCCTCTCTAACTGACTTCAGATTCAGTTAAATATTTGTCCAAATATTTTTGACCTATTTTGGTAAGTGGATTCCCCTCACCCTCTTCGTTAAGATGTTTCCAAAAAGCTGTAACAATTGAGATAGAAATCATATCTGTCACCGAACGATTGGGCATTTGAACTCGAACTGGCTCAACTCCCATCTTCCGCATAAATTGACGAGCCGTGTAAGATGGTTTTTTAACAGAAACTGCCATTTGTCGAGTTGTAATAGCAGTTTCTCCAGTTGCTAATTTATAAGCAATGACTCTGAATAATTTGTGCTTTATTTTGATGCGCTCAATAGCTACCAAATAATCCCCATCTTGAAGATATTTCTTAGAGAATAGTTGACTCGAATTTGTCATTTTTCTTCACGCGAACATTCCACCATAAATCGTAGTGATGAAAAACGCGCCCTCCATATAATTGTTTAATCTTGCAGCAACCTAACATATCACCACCGCTATATATTTTGGTTGTAATTAGTTATAAACACAAAGCGGATTTAGGAGAGCAACATCGAACTTTTATCCAGACAAACTTCTTGATTAACTGATGATTATGGATGCACTTTGATGAATAAATAATTCTTATTCCGACTCGAAAATTTTACGTTTTTACGAAATTCTAATTTGTCCGGAATTCGATGTTCTTACCCATCATAAGTGATACAAAAAAATACGACAAAAATTAATCAATCAAATTATTTTAAAATTGTGTAGTCTAATAGTTTTTATTGATACAAAGAAAATATTAATCGGATGTATTATTTGATATACAAACTATATTGAAAATATTAAAATTCTATGCAAGTAGAAAAATAGGATAACTGACTGCTATAAGTCGTTAAATCTGTAACAAAACAAGAGTAATCAAGAAATAAGTAATTTACTATGTGATTTTTTATTTAACTGGATAAAAACAAAGTATATACTGAGAATTATTTCTTGTAAGAGAAAACTTTATAACTATGTTGATATAATTTTGGATTCAACAGAATAGTAATACAAAATACTTCGGTGACAGTTAAGAAAGCTGCACAATAGTTATAAATACTGTGAAAATAAGTCAATTTTTAGCTTTTTACGGCGTTTTTGGCAATATCAAGTATCTAGCTAACTGCTATATACTAACTGTATTTGACTTCTAAATGATAAAAATAGAATTTTCTTAAGAAGGCAGAAGTAGGTCGGCAGAAGGCAGAAGGTAATACGTTTTCGTATTTCTTGCGAAGACGTTCGGGAGTAAGGGTTAAAAACCCCGCTAAAACCTATATTGGGCGGTCTAGAATTAGTCACTTGTTGTTTCAGCCTTCTGCCCTCTGCCCTCTGCCCTCTGCCTTCTTTTTTTCTACCAAACCTCATTGCTATGAGGACTAACTAATTCTATTTCTTTGCTATCTAGTTGATTGAGTGTAGATACTGAATGTTCCCCGGTAGTTAAAACTTGCTCTGCAATCCTTTCTCTCAAATCTATAGCTTCATCTAATTGATTAATATCACCAATAGAAGAACGCATAAGTAGTCTTGGATAAACTTGCTCCGACCAAAGTTGTTCACTTCTATTTATTCGCTCTATATCTAATTTGGGAATGGGGATAGTTAAAGGGTAGGGAATTGAACCTTCGCTTCGGGATGCATAACCGGGATTAGTGATTACGCATTTCCCTTGTGGAAAGCGCATAATTTCGTCTGGAGTCAGAATCGGCATTGTTTGTAAATTATCCGTCCAAGTTACTGTTCGTCCTTCCACCGAATCACTGATAGATTTATTTTTGACAATGAATTCCTTGTGTCCAAAGGATTGAGAAAACTTATCCGCAGTTGAGTAATTTGCTGGGTTATAGAGAACTTTGGTACTGCAAGCACTAGTTATCGCAGCGGCTAGGTTTTCACCGTATGTATTAGCTAGCTGTTCTAAAGATTGAACACCCAGGACAAAACAGGCTCCGTTACTTCTGTACTCGTTAATCCATTGGGGTAATGCTTTCAAGTACAGCGATGGTAGTTCGTCAATAAATATTCCCAGTGGGTCTTTTCTGGGAGTACATAGATTGCTGACAATTGTCATATGAAGTGCGGCTGCAAGCAATGGTCCTACCACATCACGTCTGGGGTCATCCAGTTTGAAAATCAGGATTTGTTTTCCAGATAATTTTGTTGAGATAGTGCTTTTACCAATGAAAGAAGAAAGAAGCGACCTCTGGATAAAAGCAGAAAATATTCCTACTGTGGTTGTGTCGATGCTAGCAATAGTTTTCTCACTGTCCTTTGCTTTGAGATATTGTTGAAACGAAGCAGCAACCCAACGAGAAACTGTACCTGCTTGTACTGCTGCGTGTAACTTATTGATAAAATCATCAACTGATTGGATGCAGTAAACAGTGGCTAAATCCGGACAATCGCTACCTTTGGCTAATTGAATTAGTGCTTTCGCTAATAAATCGGCAGCTTTTGAGAAAAACTCATCACCTTTACCGCTACCACCAGCATTAGCGTTAATTACCTGAGCAATTTGTCCTGCACTTACTGCGTCTTCTTGGTTCTCCATGAAATCAAGCGGGTTGATTACTTCACTGTAGGATTCACCAGGAGCGAATATTCGCACATCATAACCATAGCGGGCTGCAAGTGGTGCGAGTAATTTCATTTGGTCGCCTTTCTTGTCGTAGACAATTAGAGGAAACCCTTGCATCATGCAACTTTCTGCCATACGGTCAATAGTGCCGAAAGTTTTACCAGAACCGGGAGCGCCAAGTACAAGAGTAGAACGTTCCGCATGAGGAATCCAAATAGTTGGTGATGCTCCAAGGAAGGTTTGAAGTGATGCACCAAATTTTCTGAATCTGCCAGAAAACCAATAGCGAGGTGAACCGCACCAAAAAGTTACCTTATTGTTCTTACGTTCTTCAATTTGTTTAAGAGCAAGGTTTGTTGCAGCTAATTTTTCGCTAACTCCTACTACTCTTCCTGTAGAAATTTTACCTTTTTTACCATTAGAAAATTGACTTAGTATGAATAAGAATACTAAAATTCCTATCATTGCCAAACCTTCGGGATTAGCGAAAGTCTTAATAAGTCCGTTAATATCAAAGCTTGACTTTATCCCGTTTGATTTTTGTTCAATAACAGTTTTACTATTTCTAGCCTCTGATAGAATAAAATATTGTTTCATCTATGAAATTTTAACTTAGATTAAAGTTTTTAAAAAATAATGTCGCTATTAGTAAAAAAACTCCAAAGCTAAAATTGAAATAAATAAGAAAGCGTACAATTTTATAAGAAAAACTGTTACTCATATCCTGCTCCTGATTATTACAAAAATTTATCCCTCCCTCACTCCTTCTCTCCTCCATCCTCAGTCTCCAATGAAAATAGGCGCATTAACTTCGTAATTAAAAAAAGGAACTGGACCAATAAAATATGGTGTAGCTCCACAGACATTTTTGAAGCGAAAGAATAAAGCCGTATCAACAGTATCCGTCGCCTCTGATGGTTCCATAACTACTACTTTAAAAGCGCTTCCATAAGGCAATCTTCCAGTAGGCTCTTTGCCTGCATTTACCGATTTTAAAGTAGTAGTTATGGAACCATCAGAGGCGACGGATACTGTTGATACGGCTTTATTCTTTCGCTTCAAAAATGTCTGTGGAGCTAC
>JBCBPQ010000450.1:0-3905 GCA_039820645.1 Cyanobacteria bacterium J06633_8
GAGGCAGAGCCTCCTTCAACGGCATTCCCAGGCAGAGCCTTGGAACAAGATTTTCCCTAAGTCAATTTTATCTGTACTGGAGGCAGAGCCTCCTTCAACGGCATTCCCAGGCAGAGCCTTGGAACAAGATTTTCCCTAAGTCAATTTTATCTTCACTGGAGGCAGAGCCTCCTTCAACGGCATTCCCAGGCAGAGCCTTGGAACAAGATTTTCACCCTCTCCCTTTCCTCGCCAAGCTACTAGTACAACACGGCGTAAATAAGGCAACCATTAAAAATCCCTGAAAAGCCTAAAAAATCAAACTTCTTACTTCTTACTTCTTACTTCTTACGAACGCAAGCGGTACTAGCTACTACAACATTTCAAATAGGAATGTTTATTTAATTATGATTTAATAATCATCGATTTCATTAGTTATAAATTACCAGCATTTTTTAACTAATTGTTTGCTATTTACTGTTTATTTAGAACTATTTGCTGTTTACTAATTACTAACTGTTAAATCCTAGTTGAAAACCATAAATATCCATATAGTGATCGAACTGGACAACTGGTCACTGTTAACTGAAAACAGGAGGTAATAAATTGAGTAAATTAAAAGTTGCTATAAACGGATTTGGTCGAATTGGTAGATTAGTATTCCGTGCTGGTATTGATAATCCTAATATCGAGTTTGTTGGAATTAACGACTTAGTACCACCGAAAAATCTGGCTTATCTACTAAAGTACGACTCTACTCACGGTAAATTTAACGGAGATATTACGCAGCAGGAAGACGGTATCGTTGTTAACGGACAGTTTATTCCTTGCGTTTCCGTTAGAAATCCAGCCGAATTACCTTGGGGTAAATTGGGCGTAGATTATGTTGTCGAATCCACCGGACTTTTTACCACTTACGAAGCAGCATCAAATCACCTAAAAGCAGGAGCAAAAAGGGTAATAATTTCTGCTCCTACCAAAGATCCCGAACAGGTGAAAACTTTATTGATAGGTGTAAATCACGACTTGTTCGATCCTGAAAAAGACACCGTAGTTTCTAATGCTAGCTGTACTACTAACTGCTTGGCTCCTATCGCTAAAGTTATCAACGATAACTTTGGTTTAGCAGAAGGATTGATGACTACCGTTCATGCCATGACAGCTACACAACCTACCGTAGACGGTCCTTCCAAGAAAGATTTACGTGCGGGTAGAGGTGCGGCTCAAAACATTATTCCCGCTTCTACAGGTGCAGCAAAAGCCGTAGCCTTGGTATTACCAGAACTTAAAGGAAAACTAACCGGGATGGCATTGCGAGTACCTACCCCCGACGTTTCTGTAGTAGATTTAACCTTTAAAACCGAAAAATCTACCAGCTACCAAGAAATCTGCAACGCTATGAAAGCAGCCGCAGCAGGTCAAATGAAAGGTATTTTAGGTTATACAGAAGAAGCAGTAGTTTCCACTGACTTTCAGGGTAATTTTCATTCCAGTATTTTCGATGCAGGTGCGGGAATAGAATTAAACAGCAACTTCTTCAAAGTAGTCTCGTGGTACGACAACGAATGGGGCTACTCCTGTCGTGTAGTTGACTTAATGCTATCTATGGCAGAGAAAGAAGGTATTTTGCAAAATCTAGAAATGGCGGTAGCTTAGATAGTGAGCAGTGAGCAGTACCATGACAGTGAACAATTATTGTAACTGCATTGAGTTTGACTGGTGTACTATTCATTAGTAATTAGTCTTCATTTGGCATTACTATTACTGCATTAAGCCTCTGCCGGTTTGGTTCTGTTATAATTAATTGCTCATTGTTAATTGATAACTGCTCACTGTTGACTGTTAACTCACTCCCTCTCCATTTTCCAAAACGGTATGAATTCTTAATAACAATTTAATCAAAGTGCATACAATCCGACAGCCAATATCGGGAATTGATAAATAGAATAGGATTTGCTGCATAAAAAGGAATCTTTAACCGGTAATTAGGAATTATGCCTTACCCAAATGTATCAATTACCAATTACTAAATTTTGCAATTAGTAGCAGTATTAAACAAAAAGCGTCAATCCTCGACACATCGATAAAGTTTAACGGAGTCAGTTATGTCCAACGATTTATTAGAACAATTACGCTCGATGACTGTTGTGGTAGCCGATACAGGTGATATCCAACAAATTGAAAATTTCAAGCCCCAAGATGCTACCACTAATCCTTCTTTGATTACCGCAGCGGCTCAAATGCCAGAATATCAAGGAATTGTTGACGATACTTTGGCTCAAGCTCAGAAAGATGCTGGTGTTGCTGCCAAAGAAGCAGATGTTGTGAAATTGGCTTTTGAACGTTTAGCTGTGGCTTTTGGTTTAAAGATTCTTCAAATCATCCCTGGCAGAGTTTCTACAGAAGTTGATGCCAGACTTTCTTACGATACCGAAGCCACTATCAATGTTGCAAGGGAAATTATTAAACAATACGAAGACAAAGGTGTTTCCCGCGAACGTGTTTTAATCAAAATCGCTTCCACTTGGGAAGGTATTAAGGCTGCCGAAGTGCTTGAAAAAGAAGGTATTCACTGCAACCTAACATTGTTGTTCGGCATCCATCAAGCTATTGCTTGTGCGGAAGCGAACGTAACTTTGATTTCTCCCTTTGTTGGACGTATTCTTGACTGGTACAAGAAAGATACCGGAAAAGATAGCTACCCTGCTCATGAAGATCCAGGTGTTCTATCTGTTACTAAGATTTACAACTACTACAAAAAGTTTGGCTACAAAACAGAAGTTATGGGAGCTAGCTTCCGTAATTTAGGCGAAATAACCGAACTTGCCGGTTGTGACTTATTAACCATTGCTCCTAAGTTTTTAGCCCAATTACAAAGCAATAGCAGTGAGTTACCCTGCAAACTTGACGCTAAAAAAGCTTCAGCAATGGACATTGAAAAAATCTCTATGGACAAAGCTACCTTCGAGAAAATGCACGCAGAAGACAAAATGGCTTCTGAGAAATTAGACGAAGGAATCAAAGGATTTTCTAAAGCTTTGGAAAATCTAGAGCAATTATTAGCTGAAAGATTAGCAAATCTTGATGGAGAAGCTAAAGTTGCTTAATTCAAATTAGTTCGGTGAATGTAGAGATGTTGCAATGCAATGTCTCTTTTTTTATTTTTTATTAGCACTTACGTAAAGACTTGAAACGTGAGTAAGAATAATCATTTACGTATTCACCTATTCCAAGTAAGGTGAGATTCCTGTAACCAAGAACCGAACGCACTTTGTACGAGACGACTAGACGAGCAAGCAATAACAGGATACTGAGATGCTCCCGCTTCTCTTCTAATGCACCAACCTGATATTGTGACACTTCCTTAAGTCACCGAAAGTAATTAGCCTAATCCGCCACTACCAGACTCTAGCAAAAATCAAGTATTACCATATACAAAATTAATGTCAAAGGTAGTAATTTGTTTCAAAGTAATTACTACTTTGGATGCTATATTTTTTCCGAAATAACAGTAACAATACTCGATGTAATGTTTAACAAACTTTACAAGTAACCGAATTTTTCTCAGCTTCGTTCCGCTAACACGAGGCTGTTTTTTTATTTACAAATTAAAATACCTAAATCAACCGATAAATTACTAATTACTAACTTTTAGTTTTGAAGGTATATATTTAAATACTTTTTATCTTTTTTCTTCCTTAAAGTCAATAAATATTAAGAAATAATTTTTAATTGTCTCATATAATACTTTTTGTATATAAATTTTAATAGTGTCAGGACTTACGCAATTGTCACAATGCTCGCCTGGTGCGTGACACTACAACCCTGATTATTAGGTTAAAAATTTAATTAAGTGTCACAGCACCCTACAAGAAAAATATGCCAGTTGCGTAAGTCCTAAGTGTAATTCTTTCTTAATTCATATC
>JBCBPQ010000451.1:0-3893 GCA_039820645.1 Cyanobacteria bacterium J06633_8
ATTCTTCCGTTGAATTAGTCCTATGCTCACCTAGGCTCAAACCCCTATTCTTCCGTTGAATTAGTCCTATGCTCACCTAGGCTCAAACCCCTATTCTTCCGTTAAATTACTCCTATGCTCACCCAGGCTAAAACCCTTATTATTCCGTTGAATTACTCCTATGCTCACGCTTAGTTGAAATTACTAGTTCAGTATCTAAGATATTTTCATGAATTGCGCTGCTAAGTTATTACTTCTGATAAACTGGTGAAAATTTGTTATGCAAGAATTGATAGCTATTTGAAATATGGTGCGATTTTACTATGAACAACTTAGTAAAGGCTTTCAAATCATATCAAAAACTCACATTGTTCATTAATATTGACTGAATTTAATATATTACGAGTCCAAATAGTCTTCAAATATATCATGTTGCTCTTGAAAAGTTCTTTGTGTATTAGGCAAATCTAAGTCTTTAGAAAGTAAATCAATTCCATCAATGATTTTAGGGATTTGAACCTTTTCTACTCGTAAGGAAGTAAAACATTTTTCCCTATAATTAGGTGTATTTTGGAAATTTTTTATGGCTCTTTTTAAAGGTCGTATAACTTCATAAGCATTTTCAGCTTTATCAATTGAAGATTGAGGAATTGGATAATTTAATCTGAGAACAGCTAAATCAATTAAATCCCTAGCTTGTACGCTATTATCCATGTATCTATCGGAATTTGATAGTAGTTTGGAGGTAAAACAATCAGTTAAACTTAAGCATGGAACAGATGACCATTCTGTATACCTTGGTAAATCTAATTGAAAACGAGTTTCTGCAACAATCTCTATTTTTATAGGCATATCATCCACAGAAACTATCATTCTAATACCGTACTGGTCAGTTGTAGAGCGACCTATTTTAATTTTACTTGTATCACCAAATAATATCTCGTATCCGTTGTCAAAAATTTTAGTTCTTAAGTATTTATAACCTCCTGTACTCACAGAAGACAAGAAATCAATATCGTTACTCCAACGATATTCTTGAAAATCAAGAGCAAGAAGAGTTCCACCACCAAAAAAAGTAGAACCTTTCTTAAGTATTTCACAGTCTAAACATTCAATAATTGTAATAATTTGATTGTGATGTTCTAATCGGAAACTCATAATTCAACTTTTAGCCAAGAATCATAAAATTCGGCAACTTTTTTGATAAACTTAAGTTCATCATCTCCAATATTGTCGAATAAATTCCTATATTTCCAACCCCGCTCATAACGACTCAGCATTTCTAGGGGGGTAAACTCATAAACATTAGCAGTCTGCCAACATATTGATTCTAGAAAAGGTAGCTTGTCTGGTACATAAGCAATTTCAGCATTCATTCTACCCTTTATGTTTATTCAAATTATTTCTTATTGAAGCTTTATTCTAGCGGATTTTCAAAAGTTAATTTTGACATAATATTTTTCTACTTCCTCTTCACAAGAGATTAAACAGTAACAAACATGCATCCCTGACCTTCAATAGAGGCGAAGGTTGATTTATTGTAATATTGGGGACGGATTTTATGATAATGTCTAATTGGTTTTATAGGAAATTTCATATAAAATGACAGATGATGACATCATAGAAATCCCTTTACGTCCGCTTATATGGATGAGAGACTCTCGCAAAAACATTCGCGAGTTTCCCGAACAAGTGCGTCTGTAGGTTATGCGTTGCAATTGGTACTAGCAGGAGAAACACCAATAGATGCCAAGATTTTTAAAGGGGTTGGTAGCGGAGTTTATGAAATTGTTAAACGCTACGATACCGATACTTATAGAGTGGTTTACGCCCTTTAAATTGGGGAAAATGTCTACGTATTGCACGCTTTTCAGAAAAAATCAAAGCAGGGAATTAAAACCCCGCAAGCTGATATTGACTTGGTAAAAAAAAGCTATAAGGATGCTCTGGAGAAGGAACAAAAAGCATGACACAAGAAAAATTATTTGTTAGCGAAGCGCAAGGCGATAGCCTTGTAGAAAGCAGTGGCAATGTATTCGCTGACCTTGGCTTAGAGAATTCAGACGAACTGTACACCCGTGGTAAAATCGGAATTCATGTATTACGTCTGTTAAAACAACGTAATTTAAAACAGCGAGAAATCAGCGAGCTTTTAGGAATTCCCCAACCAGAAGTATCTCATTTAATGAAAGGAGAATTTCAACGTTTCAGTGAAGGTAAGTTGTTAATTTTTCTGAAGCGACTTGATACAGAAATTTTTGAAAGAGCTAACGTGAAACTATAAGTTAAAATAGTAGCGATAGTTATGCTTGAACCTCAATGAATATAAACATTGATATACCTGATGAGGTGCGCGTTCATATTGAAGAACAAATAATCTCAGGTGCTTATAGCAGCATTGGCGAATATTTCCTCGATTTAGCGCAGCAAGACCAAAAACGTAAGGCAAAAGAAAGATTGGAAGCTCTTTTGCTCGAAGGTATTAATTCTAAAGGACAGGAAGCAACGCCAGATTATTGGCAAGATTTGCGTTCTACGGTTTTAGATGAGAACAATGAAAAACCCGAATAACGCATGAACTATCGTTTAATTATCAAAGACCGGGCAACGCAAGATTTGCGACAGTTAGCAAATTATATATTGGTTAATGGTAATGCCCAGATAGCTGTTAAATTTTTAAATAGTGCGGAACTGACTTTTGAGCAATTGCTAAAAACTCCTAGTATGGGGAAAATAATGCGGCTCTTCGAGTCGAAACTAGGTGAAATTAGACAATGGCGCATCAAAGATTTTAAGGATTATCTAATTTTCTATCGTATCCAAGATAATAATGTTGAGATTTTAAGAGTATTTCATGGAGCGAGAGATTTAGCAGACATACTCAATAACTTAGATGAAGAATTCTGATCTGAGAACTTCATTTCTATTCAAATTATTAAACGGGATAGTTTTCTGTCTCATAAGCTTCTACTAAAATTACAAGTAATTTATGTAAAGTTTTCTCTTCTGTAGTGCGATTCTTCTTAAAAGTTAGCTCTTCTACTATTTTTAAAATGCGCTCGTACTCTTCTTCTGTCTCAATTGCAACAGGCATAACTTCTGTAAGAAGATTGCGGTAAGTATTTATATCAAAAGAATGAGTCATTTTTTTTACTTATCTTTATTATCCTTCATGCGTGTGCAATAAAGTATTTATAATAAATTACCTAGTTTTCATGGTAGTTTATCCCAATAATTAAACGATTTTTTGACCCAAAATGTTGATTATCACAGCTTCGCTAAAATAAAACTATTTCCCGCTCACAATATGAGTTATGACATACACTCCACCCAAACTTCTTACTTTTGAGCAATTTATTACTGAGTATGGAGATAACGCGCGTTACGAACTGATTGACTCCGAATTGCGTGACATGGAACCAACTGGTCCTCGTGAAGAAGTTTCAGGAAGTATTGCTGGTAGAGTTTATGCTGAAATTTTCCGCTCTAATTTGAATTGGTTAATCCCAAAAACTTGTTTAATTAAACCACCGGCAGCAGAAGCAAGAGCATTACGTCCAGATATAATTGTTTTAGATAAAGAAAAGTTAAAACAAGAACCACTTTGGAATAAAGAACCGATTATTTGTAGAGGCGATACTATTAGATTAGTTGCAGAAGTGGTGAGTACGAATTGGCAGGATGATTATGCCAGAAAAGTTGAAGAATATAGTTTATTAGAAATACCTGAATATTGGATTATAGATTTTCGCAGTTTAGGTGGTTTGCAATTTATCGGCAACCCCAAACAACCTACTTGTACCGTATGTCAATTAGTTGATGGTATATATCAACAGCAGCAATATCGTTTGGGAGATATGATTTATTCTTATTTATTTCCTAATTTACAGTTAAAACTTGACGATGTTATGCCG
>JBCBPQ010000452.1:0-3888 GCA_039820645.1 Cyanobacteria bacterium J06633_8
CCTCCTTCAGTGATGAAACCTCACCCTAACCCTCTCCTTAGTAAGGAGAGGGAAGAAGAAATTCCTCAAGTTTTATCGGATATCGTCATCAAGTTAATGGCGAAGAATGCTGAAGATAGATATCAAAGTGCTTTGGGGTTAAAGTACGATTTAGAAGTTTGTTTAAAACAGCTTAAGGAAACTGGTAGTATTAATAATTTTCCAATTGCTCAACGGGATATTTCTGATAGATTTATTATTCCGGAAAAACTTTATGGTAGGGAAAATGAAGTTAGAGAATTGTTAGCTGCATTTGAGAGGGTATCCCAGGGGAATAGGGAATTAATGTTGGTAGCTGGTTTTTCTGGTATTGGTAAAACTGCGGTGGTGAAGGAAGTTCATAAACCGATAGTTAAACAGCATGGTTATTTTATTAAAGGTAAATTTGACCAATTTAATCGTAATATTCCTTTTTCGGCTTTTGTCCAAGCATTTCGAGATTTAATGGCACAATTATTGAGTGAAAGCGATGGTCAATTGTCAAGTTGGAAAAATAAAATTTTACAAGCCTTGGGTGAAAATGGACAAGTAATAGTTGATGTAATTCCCGAATTGGAAAGAATTATTGGGGAACAAGCACCAGTAACAGAATTATCGGGTACTGCTGCTCAAAATAGATTTAATTTATTATTTCAAAAGTTTATTCAAGTATTTACGACAAAAGAACATCCCTTAGTAATATTTTTAGATGATTTACAATGGGCAGATTCTACATCGCTACAGTTAATTCAACTCTTGATGAATGACAGTGGCTATTTGCTAATGTTGGGAGCTTATCGGGATAACGAAGTGTTTCCTGCTCATCCCTTGATGTTGACATTAGAAGAATTGAAAAAAGCAGAGGCAATAATTCAAACAATTACCTTGTCTCCCCTGAGTGAAAAAACTGTCAACCAGCTAGTGGCAGATACCCTGAGTTGTTGTACCGAACTAGCTCAACCACTAACACATTTGATATTTCAAAAAACTCAAGGAAATCCCTTTTTCACAACTCAGTTTCTCAAAGCATTGCATGAAGATAGCTATATTACCTTTGACATAAATCAATGCTATTGGCAGTGTAATATTGCTCAAGTTAAAACCTTGGCTCTGACGAATGATGTCGTGGAGTTCATGGCGCTACAATTGCAGAAGTTACCCCATGGGACACAGCAAGTTCTGAAGCTGGCTGCTTGTATTGGTAACCAGTTTGATTTGAGCACCTTAGCAATTGTTTGTGAACAATCAACAACTGAGACAGCACTAGCGCTATGGAAAGCATTACAATTCGGTTTAATTTTACCCACCAGCCAGATTTATAAGTTCTTCCAAGATACAGAAGCAACAGAAGCTGATGTCAATCCAAGCTATCAATTTCTGCACGATCGCGTTCAACAAGCTGGTTATTCTTTGATTCCTTCAGACCAAAAGCAAGCCACTCATCTTAAAATTGGAAACTTACTGTGTAAGGATTTATCAGCAGTAGAGCAAGAAGAAAAACTCTTTGACATTGTCAGTCATTTGAACCGAGGACAGACATTAATTACTCAACAGCGAGAACGAGAAAATTTAGCAAGACTCAATCTTAAAGCTGGAACTAAAGCCATAAACACAACAGCTTATGCAGCTTCGAGAGAGTATTTACAAACGGGAATTGAGCTACTGGAGGACAATTGTTGGAAACATCAGTATGAATTGACCTTGGAACTGTATGTAGCAGCAACAGAAGCAAGTTATTTGAATAGTGATTTTCCTGGCATGGAACAGCTCGCTACATTAGTATTGCAGCAAGCGCAAAGGATTTTTGATAAAGTAAAAATCTACGAAATTAAAATTGCAGCACAGGCATCTCAAAACCAAATATTAGCTGCAATCGCTGCGGGTAGAGAAGCGCTGACACAACTCGGTGTAGAGTTCCCCACTGAAGTCGAGGAAGCTAAGATTAGTCAAGCTTTAGAAGAAGTTAAAACACTACTTGATGGCAGAAACATTGCGGAATTGATTGACTTACCTAGTATGAGCGATCGCACAGCTCAAGCTGCAATGCAATTATTAAGTATGTTATTTGCACCATTACTACTGGGAAGTCCAGATTTGTTACCTCTATTGGGTACAACTATGGTTCGGTTGTCCTTGGAGTTTGGTAATGCTCCCATATCAACCGTTGGATATGCAACTCATGCCATGGTGCTGTGTTCATTTTTTGGCGAAGTTGAAGCGGGTTATGAATTCGGTAGTTTGGCGCTCTCGTTGCTGGAGAAGTTGAATGCCCAGAAAATGAAGTGCATGACTCTAAACTTGTTTGGAGGGTTCATATACCATCACCGGCAAGCATTTTCTGATGGACTTCCCGTACTTAAAGAATGCTACAAAAGTGGGATGGAAACGGGTGTTTTTTTCTACGCTGCCTACAGTATACAAGGGTACTGTTATACAGCACTATTTGTTGGTGCTGAACTGAATACATTGGTATCTGAATTAGATGTTTATAGTACGTCTTTAGCTCAGATTAAACAAGAATCAGCACTAATTTATTTGAATATGATACGGCAAACGGTACATCATCTCAGAGAAACCGTGAGCCAGCCCGATTGTTTAATCGGCAAGTTTTACGATGAAACGGAGATGTTTCCCAAGCACCAACAGGCTGGAGACCTTACGGGACTTGGCTTTGTCCATATCTACAAACTGCAACTGGCTTACATGTTTGGTAATTATCCGGCAGCCCTCGACTATATAAACCAATGTAAAACTTATTTGGTTGCCGTATCAGGAGCACATCATGTTCCCATTTTCCATTTTTATGCTGCCCTCACCTACCTCGCACTTTTTGTAGCCCAACCGGAGCATAATCAACTACTTACCGAGGCACAAACCCATCAAAATATTCTACATCAGTGTGCGGACAATGCACCAATGAATCATTTGCATAAATGGTATTTAGTAAAGGCAGAAAAGCATCGAGTGTTGGGGGAAAATGCCGCTGCAATTGACTGTTATGACCAAGCTATTACTTTGGCTAAAGAAAATCAATATGTTAACGAGGCTGGACTTATTAATGAACTCACAGCTAAATTTTACCTTAACTGGGGTAAAGACAAAGTAGCAGCGACTTACATGCAATCAGCATACTACTGCTATGCGAAATGGGGAGCAAAAGCCAAAACGGATGATTTAGAAAAACGTTACCCAGATTTACTCCAACCAATATTACAGCAAGCCGCAGTTTCAATAAATCTGGGAGAGACTTTTGCTCAAAATTCCACAGCAAATATTTCAATTAACAGTTCCACACAAACTAATAACTCCTCAGTCACAAATATTAATAACGCTTTGGACTTTTCTAGTATTCTCAAAGCTTCTCAAACCCTTTCAAGTACTATCGAACTTAATCAATTACTAACCCAATTCACCCAAGTTATTTTACAAAACTCTGGCGGCGATTGCTGTGCTTTGATTCTCCCCAATAGTAATGGAGAATGGCACGTTGAAGCAATTACCACAGCATCAGAAACACAACTTTGTTACCAACCCTTAGAAAATAATCCCAATTTACCAACTAAATTAATACAATATGTCAAAAATACTGAGGAAGTGGTATTAATTGACGATTTAAACACAGATTTACCCGTAATTGATGAATACTTACTCAAAAAGCAACCAAAGAGCTTACTGTGTTTACCACTCCTCAACCAAGGAAACTTAATTGGTATTTTGTACCTAAACAATCTATCAACTAGTGGTGTATTTACAAAGGATCGGATTTTGACGCTTAATATCCTCTGTACTCAAGCTGCTATCTCTTTAGAAAATGCTCGTCTCTACGATAATTTAGAGCAAAAAGTACAACAGCGTACCAAAGAGCTTTCC
>JBCBPQ010000453.1:0-3869 GCA_039820645.1 Cyanobacteria bacterium J06633_8
AATTGACCCCGGTAGCGCTGGTGGAGTTGATTTAGTAGAAGTAAACGTACTTGGTAAGCGCGAAGATTTTGATACTAAAGCTGAATACAGCAAATTAGTACTTTTAAAAGTTGACTAATTCACTTCATTCAATTTAAACAGCCCACTATGGGCTGTTTAAAAATTCATCAACCTTATAAATAAATCGAGAGTAATCAAAATGACACTATCAGGTAATTCAAAATTTCCCCCAGACATCAAAGCAATGATTAACGGGGAAACCCAATTATCAGCAGATGTAATTAATGAGTTTTTGCAAGATTTACTAGACAGAACGCAATACTGTAAAACTCATTTAGAAGCGTTACAAACTTATTTAGGGGTGCAACAGTCTCCTGCTTGGACAGAAGAAACACCAGCCTTTGACGATAATGTTTTAAAAAACATGGCTGAAGCTTTAACACCAAACGCAGTAACTAAAGCTTTTCCAGCTAACAAATTTGTTTCAACTGATGAGAACGGAAGGATTGTTTTTGCTGACAAAAGTACGGGAGGTAATTCAACACCTACCCCATCGAACCCAGGTATTATGGGTGGTATTTACTTAAGCGAAAATAGCCCGCGCTCAGAAGAAATTTATACACGCTCAACAATCCGTGTAGAGACAGGTTACGATTCCTTATCTGGTGATAATAAGCTTTGGATACCTCAACCGTTTACAGATGGTGTTGAGTGGGGAGAAAACATAGTTAGCGATTATTTATACTTTAGACCTTCTGACGGAGCTTTAAGTAGTGCAGGCAGACCAGATGCGAATAGTAAAACTTTCCTCCCCGGTCGATTTCCTGAAGCTTTTAACTTGAAAAAAGGTATTTACATGATTGATGCTGTAATACCTTTTCAATTTACATTGTTTGCTCAATCCCGATTATCTAACTTTAATCAGACTGACTTTAGCGTTAATAAAGCAACTTATGGATCAATAGCTTTTACCCATAGAAATAAAAACGCCAATCCAGAAGTAAACGACGCTAAACGGGACTTTGTAACATCTTGTACGCATTTACATACAGTTATTGACGAAAGTTTTTTCAACGGACAAGACGAAGCAACTATTGCACTAGAAGCTGTATTTGGTGGTTGGAATGAGGATGAAAATGATCCGAAACAATTACCAGCGTCAGCAATAGCCGGAAATCCCTCCTTTGTTGAATTAATTTTCGGGCTAGGAGTTGGTAAAAGCTTTGTAGCTGATGAAGCTGGAGTAAACAACTACAGACAGCTAAGAATAGTGAAAGTAGGATAAATGAAACAAGCTTCTGAAGTAAAAGAAGCTGTTAAAAAAGCCTTGAATAACACAAAAATTCAAGGCTTTATTGATAGCTTAATAGCTGAAGGTGTAGAAATAACTGAGCCTTTGCAACAAATCATTAAATCAACTATTACAAAATCTTTACCAGAATTGAAAATACACGATATTCAATCAACTCTTGATAAAAGAAACGGAATAATTTTAATTAATTTTTATCTAGAAGGTGATGTTTTACCCCCAACACCCGAACAATTAATGTTGATATATGACACTGGCGATTATTCTGGAAACTTTCAATATCATAATTAACTATGTTTTCTGAAGACAATACAAGATTTTCACAAGTTCCACATATAAAACAAGATGAAAAAGCTTTTTCTACAGAAGGAAATACAGACAAATCACCCGGTAAACAATTTCAATCATTAGTAAATCGTGATGCTTATTTGCAGAACGAAATACAACAATCTAACAATCTAATTGAACAATTAAACACACAATCACAGTCATTTGATTCTGAAATAAAAAGATTAGCAGAGGAAGTACGAAGATTAGCCAATAATTCAGGTGGCTCTACTTCTTCTATTGCTGACTTAATTGCTGAAGTACTAGGAATATCGGAACCAAGAAATAAAACAGTTTATGATTTAATTACACCATTAACACAGTTATTAGATGCAGATGGTAAATTACCATTGAATCAATTATTAGCAACAGATAATGAAGGAAATATCACTTTAATTCCTAGACCTAAAGCTTCTTTTACCCGCGTAGCATTTGCTAGGTTACAAAGTAGTTTTACAGCTAGAACACCTCAACCAAATGCGTGGATTGTTAGAGATATTAAATCAGTAGCTAGCACAAAACCCACAGGAATTATACCTAATTGGATAGAAAGCGATGGAGTATATTTAACTTTTAATTCTCCCGGACAATATTTGTTATTTGGAAGCGGATTAAGCAGCATGACAGATGCTCATCAAGCCAGATGGAAAAGGTATGAAATGGTAGGGGGAATACTGCAAGGGACTAACGATACTTCAGAAGGACTTTTAATAGAAACAACTGGATTCGGAATAAACGGAGAAACTTTAGTTACAGATTCCCTTGCAACACACGCTTTTACTATTGGTGTAGCTGGCGCACCACAACCACCTGTGTACTATGCAATTGAGCATAAATTCGCTAAAAACTTTAATAGAAGAGCTAGTCTTGATTTTGGGGTGCCAAGAACGAATTACGACAGTGTTTTTATGGTGGGAAGTGTAATACACATAGCTATAGATACTGTAGATATTACTGACTCACGTACAATTATCACAGATTTTAATACTTAACATGAATACTTTAGATGAAGCACTGGGGATCGCCAAAGAACAATCACGGGCTGACGATGGCTCAAAAGATGCAATTCTTACTTCTTTTTTAGAAGCAAGCAAAGCAAAATGTGAAGATGGAAATATAACTTATCGTCCCTATATTGTTGGTGCATTTTACATTTTTACTACTGAATATCAGAACATAATGAACGACCGTTATAAAAGAGGACTAATAAAAGGAGATGGGGCAGAATGGATCAATCCCCTTGAAGCAGTAAAAGAATACATTCTTGGTTTATTGAGGGTACAAGCAGCAATGGATTGTGGACATGAAAACTGTATCCCTGACTGTTGGAAAGCAGACAAGATAAAAGATGATATTTTATGCGGTTGTAGAGATGAATGCAACGCAGAGCAGGAGAAAAAACATACATTTTCAGCAATGATAGTTTAATGCCACAATACCACGTTAGGTTTAGTAACAAAACAAGATTCCCCGGTTTTGTCCCAGACCAAAGTTTTATTGATAGCGATTGCATTATCAGAGGTCATGACGGTCGTTTTTTCAACGACTCACCTTTTTATATTCCTTATGGAACAGTTTGCAGTTATTCTGCCAGAAGTAGAAGCGAAGGGGGATTATTGCCAATACTTCCAGCCACAAAAGATTTTTTCTTTTTTAGAGTAGCGGGAATTTCAGTGATGACAGATACTTACGACTTATATAATTTTAAAGATGTTGTTTATCCAGAAGATTTAAAAGGATTTGCACCAAGACAAAAAGTAACGCTTCTAAATACTGGTGATATTTGGTTGCGTGTAATGAGCAAAGTAAGAAAGCACGAAAAAGTCACATACAGATTAAATGAAGCATTGGGGAAAAATATAAAAAAAACTATTAAAGAAATAGGAATGTTTGCTAGTTCCACGGGAACGGGACTAAGACAAATAAAAGGGGAATGGCTTACAAATGCAAACGCTGGAGAAGTTGCGCTTGCTAGGATTTATGAACCACTAGACCCCGGAGATCCAATAATACAAGGTGACGACCCCATTGACCCACTTGACCCGTTTGGTTAAAAGGTTAAATTAGTATTATTAACTTTCCAGAGTTCCAACTCAGTAAACCATCCTTGAGCGCTTAATTTTTGAGTAGCTTTAACAATAATCCATTTACCATCATTGTTTTTTTCTGGATTAACGTCTTTAACTCCGCTATCAAAGCCAGACAAAGTTACAACCTGTCCGCTTTTTAATCC
>JBCBPQ010000454.1:0-3840 GCA_039820645.1 Cyanobacteria bacterium J06633_8
ATCTAAAAAATCGTAAATAACAACTTTTCGCGATAATTTTTCTTCTATTCTTCCAATAATCAACTTAGTTTCGAGGCGAGAACAACCTTTAATTTGCAATATCTGATAAAGATAAATTAAATCATTATTATCCTCGATTAAAACACTCGAACTTGGTTTAAATACCACAGAATTAGTATCGCTAGAAGTTAGAGATTCCTCCTCGCCATCCAAGTCAGCATCACTTACAATCGAAGCAACACAAGCAGCAGCGAAAGAAGCGGATACAAAACCAACACCACCTAGAAGGGTAGAACCCATTCCTAGATATAATGTTTGTTGAATCCGTTTATCCGGTATTGTCTTTACTCCGGCTTTTTCAAGACTAAATAAGCCAGCACCACCAAAAACTGCTATCGCACCAACAGCAATTCCAACTAATGAAGTTGCTCCTACTGTCAGATTAATTGCTTGAAATGCTTTGATACATAATTTCTTAAACACAGTTTATCCCTCTCTAATATAGGTAACAAAAGCAAAAATTACTCTTGCCCCGGTATATTGAATTTGGGATTTGAGGAAAACAATTAGCCTACACCTTACTCTTTATTTTCGGAATTAAAACTATTCCGTACTAATATTTTCAGTATCGGCAATCATTTATCCCCAATGATGATAGCAAGAATTGAACTTACCTTATTGCTACTGCAAGAAATCCACCAGGAATATCACCAATCAAATAAATTTCAAACATCATCTTTATTTTGGTCTTCTAAACTAGAAAGAAATTCAACAACAATATCCCTTATTCGCCTATATCTCCTACCATGAACACGAGATAAATTAAATACCTCTTGCAATATTTGATGTAGTTCGTAACCTCGACTGTGGAGAGAATTAATCTGAGATTTGGTTAAATCATCAAGGTTAATGTTAAAAGAAAATTCTTCCTTTTGATTGTTTGTAACAAGTGAATCAGTTGTGGATTTTTTTGAATTTTTAGGTAAGTTTTGATTATCAGAAGTATTTTCAATGGAAAAAGTTGAAAAATCTAACCCAGAATTCCAACAAGAAGTTTCACTACGGGTACTCATCGCTTGCTCAAGATAATCTCCAAAATCAGCTTTTGTACCTAAAAATAAACCTTGAAGACGCATAACACCTTTAGGAGACTTATAAAGCATATCTCCACTACCCAGCAAACTAGCAGCACGGTTATCATCAGGATTACCTAAAATAATCCCGCTATCTTCTGGACGGGACACCATAAAAGCAACTTTACCGGAACAATTTGACCTAATCAGAGGTTTAATTACATCTTTATCGGGACGTTGGGTAAATAGAAAAATATTGATTCCCCCAGCACCTGCTTTAGCTAACAGCTTCATCAAATCCATTTCAATTGAGTCTTTGTAGGTACTGTCAGACAGTAAATCAAAACATTTGTCTGTTACAGAAACTATACGAGGCATGGGACAATCTGGAAACATTTGGTTGTACTCTTTTATATTTTCGACCCCTACCCGTTTAAACTCTTCGTATCGAAGTTCTTGCTCTGCTACCAAATAGTTGAAAATTTGTATGTTCTGCTTCTGCAAGAATATCTTGGTTAGATAATCCCTGTGATTTAAGAACGGTAACAGCTTGATGAATTTCGGTGTTAGTATAATTTGACATATTAACGAACAACCCTCCGAGACAATTGCTTTCGGTAATAGCGACTTAATTCGCTGATATTTTTTGGATTTTGGTCGTAAGAATTGCACGGAAATGAAGCCCAGATTTTACCTACTTTACAAGCAGCTTGAGCAAAATTACCTGATTCAATATCCGAGATAGCACCATTGCGACGAATATATTCAATCGCCATCCTATCTTGAGATGCGGGAGAAAAATCTGGTAGGTTTAACTTAGGCTGTAAATCCCACCAAGATTTATCAAGCATTTGATAAGCACCAGCAGCAGTAGAGCATATTCTCTTTCCATTAATTGGGGCACATTGCGTAATTAACGGATGAGTTGAAAAATTATCAAAAGTGCCATTAAAAACTAATTTTCGATAACTTTCTGTTCCACTTATGCCGGTTTCAGCCCAGCGGATAGTTGCTAAAAAAGCTTGCATTCGAGGTGAATAATTAGAGTTTACTTTATGTTGTTCTAAATAGGGACGCGGATTAACTGGCTTGTTATTTAGCCTCACCTCGAAATGCAAATGCGGTCCTGTAGACAATCCCGTGCTTCCTATCTTGCCGATTGTTTGTCCTGCTACAACTCGTTCTCCTTTTTTTACAGAAAGCTTGCTAGCATGACCATATAGGGTTGATTTACCTGCACCATGATTGATAATTACAGCTTTTCCATAACCACCCCTCCAACCAGTAAACTCAACTAAACCTGCTTCAAATGCATAAATTGGAGTACCTTTGGAAGCACCAAAATCAATACCGGAATGAAACTTACGCTCCCTAGTAATGGGGTGAATTCTCCAACCAAAACCACTTGTGATAGGTGAACCTTTTATTGTGGGAAAAGCTGTGCTTTTGGAGTTGGTAAGCTTTTTGGTGTTTTTTGCTAATCTTTGGAGTAACCGAATTGGTTGTTGAGATTCCACCCATTCTGAAACTTGGGGAAGTGCGATCGCCATACATAAAATCAAAGTAGCAAAAGCATATCCCCAGTTTCTATCAATAGAAAAACCCCTACCATCACTGTTGTTACTTTCAATTTCCAGTTTTATTCGCATTCTTACAACTAGAATTGGTAGAACTCAGTAACTTCTCAAAATTATTAAGAGGATTGTTGCAAATTGAGTTGGTTGATGTGGGTTTGGGTTGGGAAATAACCGCAGTGGAGATTGGGAAGTTAATTTTTTGAGTTACATCACCCAAGTTGTAAAACTTGAGATATCCCGGTTGGAGAATATCTAGTACCCACACCAATAAAGTCACCCCAAAGCAAATTCTAACCAACATTATTCCAATTGCCGAAATACAGGCATAGCAAACGAGGGCACTTCTTCTGGTACAACTTCAATCTTCTTCCCGGAAGCATAACCTGGTCCGGTATAGCTACCATTGAGTAAAAAATTAACTAACATCACGAATAACCACAACCCAACAGCACCAACACCGATGGGAGACTTGATGCAATCACTAAGGAAATATGCAGGATACCAAATAAAACGTGCCTGATTCTGTGGATGTAATCTGTGAGCTTTCCAGGTTTCTACATAGGGAATTTCAATTTGAGGAACTTTTGGTTTATAGCTAGTTTGTGAATTGACGTACCTTACTTCTACAGGTTGGGAATCAACTGACATTGGTATTCCTGGTTGCTGATTTACTACACCTCCTTGCTGTTGGACTTGGTTTAACATTCCCTGTAAACGTGTGGTCGGAACAATCGCACCACCATCGGAATAGTCAATATCAACATGATTGCGACGATTTCTGGACATATTTAACTCCTAATTAGCAGTATTATTGGGATTGGAATTATCATCGCTCCATATATCCTCTTGCTGAAGTTGAGAATAAAATTCTTGTGGAGACAATGTTTCAGATTGGTTAGCCAAATCTAAATCAGTATGATTAGATAAGGAACGAGAGGGGAATTGAATTAGGTTATTGGTAGAAACATCATTTGCATCAGAGTTAATAGGTGGAGGTAATTGAATATTATTTGAGGTTGCGGGGGCTTCTATATTTACCGAATCATCAATAATCTCATCACCTTCAATTGCATGGTTATAATCAGAAATTCCCCAACCCAAGAAACTAGCAAAGCCAGCTATAAAGATGATTGCACTCATCCAGTGTACGGATGAATTGGGGGACGGCATCATCTCAATTGTTGTGCGGG
>JBCBPQ010000455.1:0-3830 GCA_039820645.1 Cyanobacteria bacterium J06633_8
CTGCTTCAAAACCATCGTCGTTAACCAACAGAATATTTAACGATTTTGGTTCGAGAACTTCCTCGTTATCAATAGTATAAGGAGTTTCTACCGTCGGAAGAACCGCAGGAGTAGTATCAAAATCTAAACCAAGAGCAAGAAACTGAGTTGTTTGAAACTGGTTAAAATTATTATCGCTAGCAACAATTAAACTTTGACTACCATCTGCTAAAGTAGGGCCAAAAGCCAAAGCTTCTAAATTATCCGGAGTAATCCCCAAATCCGCTTCAAAATCAATCAGCAAACGTTTACTTACAGCAGGGTCGATTTCAAAAACACCGGGTTCTAAAATTTCTCCATCATCTTCTAAAGCATCTTCCCGGAATAAATCGTTGACACCACTAACATCTAAAGCACCTTGGGTTTGTACTTCAAAAAGTTTAACTGTATTACCAACACCCGCAGAAAAAGAGCGCTCCAGAGCTAGAAGACTACCCTTATTATCAGTAGCAAGTAATTCAACTAAACCATTAACCTTAAAACCATCAGCAGGATTTGGAGCTTCAGCAACTTCGTCTAATTCATAAACAAATTCACCAACAACTTCCCTGGTTTGTAAATCGTATTTAGCAATTCTTACCAAAGAACCATTTTCTAAATCCGCTCTTTCACCATCTTGGAAAAGTGCATCTTCTACAGCAGTATATAAATAACGCTGGTCGGGAGTAATCGTTAAACTTTCAAAAGCAGCATTATTACGAATTCCACTGCTTTGGTTTGCTGTCGGATTGAATTTATCCGGTACTGGTAATTCACTAATTTCCTGTCCGTTAATAGAAAACTCATTAACAAAAGGATTAATTAATTGATTTGCATCCCCTTCAGAAGAAATAAATAAAGTATTATTCTTAGTTAAAACAATTCCTTCTGGATCGAGACTTGATTCACCGAAAGGATTCCCATCATCATCTAAAAGAGTAGTAACCTTATCAAAACTAATATCCCCATCATCCAAAGAACCATCTTCTAAATTGATAGATATATCATAAAAACGAGCGGGATTAATTTGACTTCTATCATCCGATAATCCGTAATAAATTCCTTTCTCAGCATCGTAAGCTAAACCAGAAATTCCACCAACTTCTGTTTCCTCAAGTTGTAAACCAGTGGGGAAATTAACTTCTCCAAGAAATTCTAAATTACCAACAGTTTTGCGGTCAACATTGGTATTTTCAACATCAGCATAAACCAAACGGTGGTCGGAACTAGGAAAAGGAAAATCTCCCACCAAACCAAATTCAGCTTCATCACTCTCCGGCCAAAATACCCCAGCTTCTTTAATATCTAAATTATTAGAAGGTAAAACATAATCCGCTCGCAAATTACCGGGACCACCAAAATTTTCTTCTGCAAAATCTGCGGTATCAAATCCTGGATTACCAGTTTGAGTAAGATTATTCAAACCTTGACGATTTGCTGCATCAATTCCACCTTGACTCGAAGGAGTTACAGCAGTATTAATTTGAGGATTATCTAATAGTTGCAAAATTGCATTATTTGTGCTGTCACCGTCGTTAGGGTCTGCATTTTGGTCACCCATGATGACAAATTTTGCACCAGAGTTTAAACTTCCAGTTTCACCATTATCATCATAAATATAATTCCCTTCACCAGGAGTCACATAGTCACTCCAAAAACGGATTTCATCGTGATTCCGCTTACCATTTCTATCTTCTTCACCATCAAATACAGGTGGTGTCGGATGAGAAGCTAAAACGTGAATAATTTCACCATTTACATTAACAGGAATATCCCAGTGACTCTTAGAAGATAAACGAAAAACTTCTAACTCTTCTTCCGAATACCAATCACTTGGTTCTGCTGTATTTACATCATCTGGAAGTAATGCTCCTGGCATATCCTTCCATAAAAAATTCTGAAAAGTACGAACTTCTTCTTCTAGGATGGGATACTTGGATAACAATACCATGCCAAACTGTCCGGGGAAAAACCCAAAACCAAAAGCATCATTACCACCACCTACAGAACCGTTATTATCAAAATCAAACCCAGAAGGAATACCTGTATTTGAAGGAGCTAAATAAACGAAGGGATACTCTACAGCGTCAACACCATTTTGACTAACTTCTAAATAATTATTTTTGAAATTAGTTATAGCTTCACCATTTTCATCATAATCAAACTCATTCAATAACAAAACATCGGGATTATTCCGCTGAATAATTTCCGCTACAGCTTTTGCTTGTTCGTTATCTGGGGTAGATAAATCGGTAATCAGCTCCCCTGCATTACTACGATTTAAAGAAGCGTTGAATGTAGCAAAACGTACATTACTGTGACTTGTCTGACCAGCCATATTAATATATTTACCCTAATAAACAGTCAAATGAGAAAGATTTATCTCTCACAAAAAACACGTGAAAATACACATCTATACTGTTTCATTAATTAGTTAAGAAAAAGGTATATTCAGTTTAAATTGAATCAAATAATCATATTTAATTTTATATCAAGAATAGTCCATTACATTTTTATAACGACAACCTACTTAAAGAAACAAGTAAGTATAATTCGTAATATCACCGTTTAGTTTTTTAGATTATTAATAAATTGATTTATTTGATATGACTTCTTTTAAATAGCAACAGCATTTACCGCAGCTTTTGTAGAAGCCAGGAATATTCTTTTAGTAGATATTATTGAAGCAACTAAGAATATACAAGTTAACCAGAAAACATATAAACAAATACTATGGCTAGAGAAAATTAAGCAATAATTGAGATGAATTCGGAAAACTTAGATATGAAAAGGTAAAAATTAGTTTAACTAAGTGGAATGTTTTGGGTAAAGTAAATACGATTTAAAATTTAAGAATATTTATATATTTTTTATACGTACACTTTCGTACATAAAATCTGATAAATGTAGTCTGAAAAACTTGTTATTTACAGTACTTACTATGTATTATCCCTGTGAGGAAACGGTCAATTTTTTGGCAATTGAAAATTCGACTTTATTCTAATTAGACGCTTGTATTTTGAGCATCTAATTTTTAATGCAGACATCAAACATATCAAAAAATTAAAACTCTCAATGGTTAATTATTTAGCGTCTATCCCTCCCTCACTTTCTCCAAGCCAATTTGATTTAGTCTACAATGCACTATCCTTATGCATTGCAGCAATGATTGGAGCAGCCCTATTTTTCTTTAACGCAAAGTCTGAAGTGGGTGATAAATATAAACCCGCTATAGTCATTTCGGGTGTGGTTGTTAGTATTGCAGCCTATCATTACTTCCGTATCTTTAATAGTTGGGATGCTGCTTATGCTCTCCAAGATGGAATGTATTTGACGACGGGTGAAGTGTTTAACGATGCTTACCGCTATGCTGACTGGATATTAACAGTACCATTACTTTTGACCGAAACTGTTGCAGTTCTCGCTCTCTCCAAAGAAGTTGCAAAACCACTCTTAATTAAGTTAGTCGTAGCATCTGTATTGATGATTGCTACAGGTTATCCTGGTGAAGTTTCAGATAGCGTCACCGTTCGCGTTATTTGGGGAACTATCAGCACTATCCCCTTTGCTTACATTCTTTACTTACTGTGGATAGAACTGGGTAAATCGCTCGAACGTCAACCCGAACAAGTCAAAACCCTGATTTCTCAGATGCGTCTGCTTTTACTTTTGTCTTGGGGTGTGTATCCAATTGCTTATCTGCTTCCTGAGTTAGGTCTTTTTGGTACTCCAGTCGCAACTGTTAGCATTCAGGTTGGATATACCATTGCTGACCTTTTAGCTAAACCTATATTTGGTTTATTTGTTTACTC
>JBCBPQ010000456.1:0-3809 GCA_039820645.1 Cyanobacteria bacterium J06633_8
TAAATAAGGCAACCATTTAAAATGGCTGAAAAGCCTGGAAAATCAAACTTCTTACTTCTTACTTCTTACTTCTTACTTCTTACGAACGCAAGCGGTACTAGAACTTACGCAACTGGCATATTTTATTGTAGATTGCTTGTACACTGACTAATAATCAAATTGACTCTTTAACATAAATTTTCAAATGGTAGCTATTCCCCAACAACCACAAAAAATGACAATTGAGGAATATCTTGAATGGGAACCCCTGCAAGATATTCGCTACGAATACGTTAATGGCGAAGTTTTTGCAATGACTGGTGGTACAATTCCCCATAATGATATTGCTCTAAACTTTTACAGAAATTTGTACCCACATCTAAGTTCTAAAGGTTGTAAGGCTAATGTCTCAGATGTGAAAGTACAGGTTACTCCCCAAAGTCCTTACTACTATCCAGATGTTATCGTTAGTTGCAACCCTGAAGACCTCAAGGCTCGTAAATTTTACAAAAATCCGAAGTTAATAGCTGAAGTGCTTTCTCCGGGTACGAGTTCTAAGGATAGAGGAGAAAAGTTTACTTATTATTTAAAAATGCCTTCTTTGCAAGAATACATCTTGATTGATTCAGAAAATATTTCTGTCGAGCGTTACTGTAGGGGAGAAGGAAGAATGTGGCTTTATTATCCTTATAGAGCAGGAGATATTGTGACTTTATCAAGTATTGAATTCGAGATTCCTATCGAGTTATTTTATGAAGGAGTTGTCTTTGAAACAGCAAACAGCAAACAGTAACTATTATTAATAATAAATAAACCCGATTTCCTCGTAAAACCGGGTTTCTCAACTTCTCAATTAACTTATGAGATTTTAAGTAGGTAGGCGTAATTAAATATAAATAAGACCTCAACCTGTATCTGGCTTCCCTCTCCTTACTAAGGAGAGGGATTGAGGGTGAGGTTTCATATGTAATTGTGCTTGCTTACTTATTCAATCATCATTGTTAATTGTTAACTCAATTCTATTACGCAACAAAAATACCCTTTTGTTCTCCAGAGCTTATTGTAAACTCACCTTCGGGAATGCCAGTTAATAAAGAATTGACAGCAGATTCTGTTGTTGACGCAGCATTTGTTGTTGCCAAACCTACACTTCTCGCACTTCTTGCACTCGATACTCCCAAAGAGACGGTTACTTTCGCGATTACATCTTTACTGGAACCTTCAACCAGGAATACATTAAATCCGGTGCTACTTTGCTCGATAGTGTATGTTCCTTGAGTGCTTAATTGGATTGTCTCTCCAAATGTAAAGTCGGTGATGCGAGCAAAATCATTACTTCTAAAATCATCGTAGAAGGAACCTTTCTCGTTACCTAAAATGAATTTATCTATACCAAAACCACCAGTTAATTGATCTCTTTCGCTTCCTGGAGTCCGATTTACTGATGGATCGGAACCTGTTAAAGTGTCATTTCCAGAGCCGCCAAGCAAGATGTCGCTTTCTAATCCACCAATCAGATCATCATTACCACCATTTCCTGATATTCTATTTTTCTTCTTGTCACCGGTAAGTGAGTCGTTGTTTTCTGTTCCTTCAATATTTACAAAATTTTCGACTTCAAATTTAAAGGAACCGCCTCCGGGAAGATTTTCTACTACTAACTTTTCTTCGCCTAAATTGATATTGAAAGATGTCTTTGTTCCTCTACCACCGGAACCATCAATGGTATTACCCTTATTTCTTGCTCCGACAATTCTTTCTATCTCTTGAATTTGACTTCCTTGAGTATTTCCATTACCCACAAAACCTCTTGGAAGCAGGGTAATTTTTCTCCCTAATAGACTATAGTCTAGACTATCAAATCCATCACCACCGCTGTATGTATCATTCCCAAGACTGCCAAAGATAGTGTCATTACCACCTTTAGCCAAAACCAAGTCATCCCCAGGAGTAGTGAAAAGTATTTCTGGATTATCACTTCCCTCGATGCGATTTTGTCGTGGAATTACTGAGTTAGCACTTCCTGTTATTGTTCTTCTTAATTCACGTACATTTGGACTTCCTTCAATTTTAATTGTCGCATTAGGAGTTGCGCCACCAATAGGTAAATCACCTTCTACAGGAATTCCGATAAGCTTTTGGTCTTCCATAACTAACATTTAGCCTCAAATATTAATACTAAGAATATTCCTGCATTTTCATTTTTAAGCTTTACTACCCACAGATTATTAAATTGCGAAATTCACAGCTAGAAAAATTGCAGCTAAAAAACAGCAGCAAAAATATAAATCAATTTTCATGAAAAAACTGTATTATTGGAAATTTCGCTATCCGCGAATGGTAAATAAAATTTGTAGAGGAATTATTCCAAAACCATTTTCCCTTTAGTTAGACCATTTTTGCGACCAATTTTATAGTCTTTACAATAACTTTATACACATAATTACCAGAGTTTTATGTATTAACCGTATATATTTTGAAATCCAGTTATTATTATCACAGCCAATACAGTATTTTTATAGTAGACAAGATAATTTTGTGAATTCCTCAAGCCGCTGTAATTGCATAATTATTCCGGTAGAATTAGGTCTAAAGTTATATTTTTTTAATTGTTTTCAAAATTACTAAGAAAGCAGGTTAATATATTCTTTAAAATTAGGCATTAATTCTAAGATAGATTAACTATCATTGTATTGTCTAAAAAGCAAGCATAACGAACTACAGGAGCATCTAGAATTATTATTTCAACAGAAAACAGCAAGCAAGGAAAAGTCAGCAGCGAACAGTAAACAATGATTTTTAACTCATAACTCCTCACTCCTAACTCCTAAGTTTAACAACTAACAACTAACACCTAACAACTAACAAAATTATGGGCTTCAAAAAATATATTCCGTTAATTGGTAGAGCTTTTCTCGCAGCAATTTTTTTAAAAGCTGCGGTTGTCAATACTCTTGGTTTTCAAGGCATTGTAGAAATGATGACTAACAGAGGTTTACCCGTACCACCTTTATTACTTATCGGTAATATTTTCTGTACTTTAGTGGGTGGGCTTTCGATTTTGTTAGGCTTTAAAGCACGTATAGGAGCAATTTTATTAATTATCTTTTTGGTTCCTACAACATTCGTTTTTCATAATCCTTTCACCGATCCTAATGAATTGAATGCTTTTCTAAAAAACTTCGGTTTAATTGGTTCAATGCTACTGATATATTACTACGGAACTGGGCCAGTTAGCTTAGATATTGAATCAGCTACTAACGAATATGACGACACCTACGTTACGGATACAGATAGAGCAAATGTATAACCCAAAAGTTCAATTGCGTAACTCAGATATCGTTCTAGCTTACACTTTTTTGCGGCTAGTTTTTGGCATCAATATGTTTGTTCATGGCTTAGTTAGAATTGGTAATATACAAGGGTTTGTTGATTCTCAGGTAGGACTTTACAAAGATATTGCTATTCCTGCATTCTTGGTTGCTGGGCCTGCTTATATCATTCCTATTGTAGAATTTGCTGTAGGTTTGCTATTAATTTTAGGCTTGCAAACCCGTAAAGCTTTGATTGCTAATTTCCTGTTAATGATGATTTTAATGTTTGGGGTTTGTTTGCTACAAAAATGGGACATAGCAGGTTCGCAATTAATCTATAATTTAATCTTGTTTATTTTACTAGCTGGCTGTAACTGTTATGGTCGATGGGAGGCATAACACCTCCGCACCTCCAATTCAGATCCGGACGTGCAAGTTTCCCTGCATCCGGCTCCTAGATATCCTAGTCCGTAGACTTGCCCATGTGGTGCAATTGGTGGCATGATTGGTGTATGA
>JBCBPQ010000457.1:0-3728 GCA_039820645.1 Cyanobacteria bacterium J06633_8
CAAACGAGAGTTGATTCGGGTAGCTAAGAGAGAATTACCACCCAATTCAAAAAAGTTATCGTAAATACCAACTCTTTCTAGTTTTAAAACCTCTTTCCAGATATTAGCAATAGTTTCTTCAGTAGGGTTACGTGGCTGGACATAATCAGCTAATTTTACACCCATTTCATCCAATGCGAGCAAAGAACGTCTATCGATTTTACCGTTTGATGTTAGTGGTATTGATTCCACAATTACAAAAGCAGAAGGTACCATATATAATGGCAATTTTATTTCTAAGAAAGAGCGTAAAGATTTTTGTAATTCTGTTTTATCTATATCTTGATTATGAACAACATAAGCAACAAGACGTGAATTATTATTTTGATGTTCTTTGGCAATAACTACAGCAGTCTTTATTTCCGGGTGTTGTAATAATACAGCTTCTATTTCACCCAATTCAATCCGGAAACCGCGAATCTTTACCTGATAGTCAATTCTTCCCAGAAATTCAATATTCCCATCTGGTAAATAACGAGCTAAATCTCCTGTTTTATAAAGAGCGGAGGGAGCAGGGGAAGCGGAGGTAGCGGAGAGAGCGGAGGGAGAAGGGGAAGCAGGGGGAGCGGAGGGAGCAGGGGAAGCAGGGGGAGCGGAGGGAGCAGGGGAAGCGGAGGGAGCGGAGGGAGCAGGGGAAGCAGGGGGAGCGGAGGGAGCAGGGGAAGCGGAGGGAGCGGAGGGAGCAGGGGAAGCAGGGGGAGCGGAGGGGGAAGAAAACGGATTGGGTATAAATTTTTCTGCGGTTAAGTCAAAACGATTAAGATAACCACGTGCTAAACCGTCACCCCCGATGTATAATTCCCCAGCAACTCCAATGGGTACCTGACGTAAATGAGAATCGAGAATGTAAGTTTGCGTGTTGTGGATGGGAGTACCAATGGGGACGTAAGAGGAGTGAGGAAGAATATTATTATCTCTTTTGCCTTTTGCCTCTTGCCTCTTGCCTTCATAATAAGTTACATCAATTGCAGCTTCTGTGGGACCATAAAGGTTATGTAGTTGAGCATTAAGATGATTAAAGAATCGTTTTTGTAATTCAACTGTCAATGCTTCACCGCTACAAATAACTCTTTTTAAAGAAGTACATGATTCTTTTAATTTCGGTTCTTCTAAGAAAGCTTCGAGCATGGAAGGAACAAAATGTAGGGTGGTAATTTGTTGCTCTTTAATTAAATTAACTAAATATCCACTATCTTTGTGTCCTTCCGGTTTGGCTACTATTAAAGTTGCACCAAATAATAATGTCCAGAAAAATTCCCAAACTGAAACATCAAAACTAAAAGGAGTTTTTTGTAAAACTCGGTCATCTGTTGTTAGTTTATAAGTTTGTTGCATCCAACATAACCGATTTACTAAGCCACGATGCGTGTTGATTACTCCTTTTGGTTTTCCGGTAGAACCAGATGTATAAATTACATAAATACTATTTTCTAAAGTTGTGTTATTTACAGGATTGGATTGAGGAAATTGAGCAGCATTAGATAAAATTTCTTGAATTTTTTCTTGAGTTAAAACTGTCTTTAGTTGAGTTTCTTCTTGGATAAAATTTAATCTCTCAGTCGGATAATCTGGATCTAGCGGAACATAAGCACCACCCGCTTTCAAGATAGCGAGGATAGCAATTACCATTTCTACAGAGCGTTCTAAACAAATACCAACTAAAACTTCTGGTTCAACTCCAATGCTTCGTAGGTAATGCGCTACTTGATTTGTTTTGATATTAAGTTCTTGATAAGTAAGATTTTCATCTTCAAATATTACCGCAGTTGCATTCTTGTTACGCTCAACTTGTGCCTCAAATAATTCGTGGATACATTGCTTTGGATATTCAGTTTGTGTCGAATTCCATTCTGTGAACAATTGCTGTTCTGCATTAGTTAACAAAGGTAATTCAATCAAAGAATAACCAGAATTATTAGCAATACTTTCTAAGAGAAGATGAAAATTAATTAATAAATTTTCAATTGTATAATTATCAAAGCGATTTGAATCATACTTAATTTTAAAATTAAGTTCATTCGCTGCCGATACCAGCATTGTCAAAGGAAAACTTGTCCATTCAAGGGAATTTACTTTTTCAATTTTTAATCCAGCTTGAGATTGCAATAATGAAGCATCAACCGGATAGTTTTCAAATACTAAAATATGCTCGAACAGCGTGGAACCTCGGGGAATTTCGCTCCAGCTTTGAATTTCTAATAAGGGACTATATTCGTATTGTAATGCTTCTATTTGCTGAGTTTGTAGTTGTTGCAGCCAGTTAATTAAAGATGCTTGGGGGTCAACTTGAACTCTTACTGGTAAAGTATTGATAAACAATCCTACCATTGATTCAGAGCCAGTAAGCGTAGCTGGACGACCGGAACTGGTTGCACCAAAGACGATATCATCTTGGTTACAATACCGACTCAAAAGGATAGCAAAAGCTCCTTGAATTAAAGTGTTGAGAGTAAATTGATGGTTTTTTGCTAAAGTTTTTAGATTATTAGTAATATTAGCTGATAAAGAGATTTCCTGTTGATTCCAATTGGGTTTTGTTGAATTTGCAGAAGATTGTTTAACTTGGAGAATATTAGGTGTAGAAAATCCTTGAAGTTTAGTTTCCCAAAATATCTTTCCCGCTGATAAATCTTGCTGTCCCAACCAAGCAATATAGTCAGCATAGGGACGAATGTTATAAATTGGTAAATCTACACCTTTATAAAATACTTTATATAGCTGAAAAACCTCTTTAATAACTAATCCCGCTGACCAACCATCAATAATTAAATGATGTTGCGTCCAAACAAGTTGATAGCGAGTTTCTGTTAACTGAATTAAATTTATACGGAATAAAGGAGCAATTTTGAGGTCAAATCCCTGCTGTCTATCTTCCTCTAGAAAATCTTCTAACTTTTGCTGTTGTTCTGATATTGAAAATTCTCGCCAATCTTGCTGTTGCCAAGGTAAATCTAAAACTTTATATACTACTTGAAAAGGTTGGTCTCGTTTTTCCCAACGAAAAGCAGTGCGTAATATAGAATGTCGTCTAAATACTTCTTCCCAAGACTTTTGAAAAGCGATTACATCCGTTAACCCATCAACAGTAATACAAACCTGGGGTACATAAGCACCAGCATCCGGCGCAAGCAAACTGTGAAATAGTATACCTTGCTGCATCGGTGAGAGGGGATATATATTTTCAATATTTTTTTGTTTATCCATCTTCTAATAGAGGAGTAATGAGTAGAGGAAGAAAAGCAGATGCATTACCTTCGCTATAGAATTTAATTTATAAGCTTAGAAAAATATACGAGTGAAAGATTAAATTTTCAAGCATAATTTACTCTTAATCAGCGATATAACGTTAAAGTTTATTAAAAATAGCAGATTTACTTATGTAGTTTATGATTTTGTTTTGTAATATACATTTTTTTGGCTGTGCAGTTTGTTTTATAAAATTAAATAATTATTTTCAAAGCATAATTTTTTAGAGACATAGCATTGCTACGTCTCTAAAATAGATATCTCCGATAATTAGCTTAAAATCCCTGTTGTTACCGGAATAAAATTTAATTTCCGGAGATGTATAATTAACAGTGAATACTCACATCTTGCACCTTGCTCAATTTCGCTCAAAGAAACCCGGAATAATTTGTTAAAGCATGAATATCTCGTTGTGAAATCGTAAAGAAACCGGGTTTCTCGCA
>JBCBPQ010000458.1:0-3716 GCA_039820645.1 Cyanobacteria bacterium J06633_8
TAAGTAAGTCGGCACAAATAAACCAAGCTACATTACAGAATGTAAATTACCCTCAAACCCTTATTCCTATTGCCTATTGCCTTTTGCCTATTGCCTTATCCCAATTACTATTTTCAATGCCAACCTACTTACTGTTGACTGTTGACTGTTGAGTGTTAACTGTTCACTGTTAACTGTTAACTGTTAAATGAAACTCATCAAATTTAATCACTTCCGAGTCTGGTTGACTCGTATCGAAGCGATAACTACTGACGGTACCTTGTTTCGTATCGAAGACGCTAAACACGGTAATCTTGTTACTGGAAATATAAGGTAAAGGTTTTCCGTTTTTGTCAAAAAGTGGAGCAATTGTTGGTACTACCGGTTCTAATCCGTAAGGGTCGCCAGTTTCTGTATAATTATCATCATGGTTATCTGGCAAATTGCTTCGCTTTTTATCTCCATATGCTGCACCATAGGAATTACCTACATTTGATGATTCCAAGAAATGCATTCCATTAGGAGTGACAAAACGATTCCATAAATGAGAATGTCCGAAAAATACTAACTGTACCTTTGCTTTTTCTAATAAGGGTATTAAGTCACGGTTGATATAATCTTTCTCTTTGGGATATTCATATCGTACTGATGTCACATTACCGTCTTCGTCCTTTTCTATAATTTGCACTGGGTCAGTGTAGGCAGGTACAATATTGTCTCCTAAAGTGTGGGGAGGATGATGAAACATCACTATCTTGTATTTGGCTTGTTGATATTCGACGCTGTTAAGTTCTTTAACAAGCCAATTATATTGAGTGCTGCCTTTAGCAATTGGTTCGTAAATATGCTGTCCGTATCCCCAATTTTCCGGATGGTTTAATTCCTCTTGCGGCTCTGCATATTTTCCTTTACGGGAGTTTTCTGCCCTAGGATATCGCCACATATTAGTTACATACAAAACTATTAAACGTACATCGCCAAAACTGACAGCATAGTAACCTTTTTGACCTGTTTCTGTTTCTGGTAAACTAAATATTTTCTCAAAGCTATCGGTATTGAAGGAATTATCTATTAATAATTCTTTCTCATATAATTCCCTTGCAACATCACGAGGAATTGTATGGTTAAACTCTTCATTAAGACTTTTGCCCGTGTAAAAGCTTCCCATAACTTCATGATTGCCAATACAGGGAAAAATAGGGGCGTTCTGAATGATTTGTCCCCCCTTGTAAGTTGTTTCTACCCCATCGTAGTTCATGACGTATTTAGCACGTCCCTGAAAACAAGGAAAGAAAGCATTACCGCGATTATCATCAAACCATTCGCTGGCTCTATCTGGCATGTTAACTAGATCCCCCGCAAAGAAAACCGCGTCTATTCGCTTAAAGGTTTCTCTAACTTTTTGTAAGTTAGCTGCTACCATTGGCTTAATTTGATGGTCGGAGGTTAATAAAATTTTTAGGGGTTTACCAGGTAGTGGAGCAGGTTCAAGAGTAAATGTTCGACTGCTAATTAGCTCGCTATTTTCGGCAATACTTGTAATTCTATAAGAAATTCTTTTGCCCGGAGTTAAATCGGTTAAGTAAGCCTCATGCCGCCAAATTTCCCTGAAAACAGGTTTTTCATAAACTTCTCCGTCTGTAGTTTGTTTCCCAACTCGCGAGTGTTGATCTTCCCTTAAATGAATTGGTCTAATATTTTTAGTAAAGACACTTTCTAGTAAGTTACTACCGTAGGAAATTGCATGTCCGTCACCCATAAATTCGGTAAACCAGACAACTCTAATTGAAGTTTGAGTCGGAAATTGTAAAAATGGCTCTGTTAATAAACTTAATGGCGGCTTCATCAGATAATTTGGAGAACACAGACAAATTTTAATGTTAAATAATTTTATATCTACTATGTACGTTTTTGACAAAAGAATACATTTCTCGAAATAATTACTAAAGATAAAATTTTGTCAGAATAACCTTGGAAATTATTTAAACAATATTAAGACTTACCCATTGACAGAAAAGCCTAAATACTAAGTATAGTTTTCCAAGCTTAGAGCTAGATTTTTCAATCACATTTTGGTGATTACCAGCAATCGAAAGCCTGCTAGAAAAGCTTGAAACAACTTATTTATCTTGGGAGCATCCCAAATGTGTAAAAACATTAATTGTCATTGCGAGCATAATGAAATGGAGCGAAGCAATCGCAAAGCCTAGTTATTGCGATTGCTTCATTCCGCTGCGCTACATTCGCAATGACAACCTAGATTTTGGTGATTTTTCATAATTGGGATGCTCCCTTTATCTTAACGCATAATATGCTGATTTTGTACAGTGCATAATCCCTAAATCTTTGTAATCTTTATGATATTAGGAGCTTATAATTAGAGTAATTACATAATATAAATAAAGTCAATAGATTAATTTTTATATCATCCTTATTGATAATTAATTAATTACTTCGGAAGTCAATACTACTCGGTTAAGGAATTGGACACAATGGTTAGATCCCCCAACCCCCGCTAATTTGGGGGCTTAGTTCCCTCCTTTTTAAGGAGGGCTAGGGAGGATCTCCTCAAAACCTACGCAGTATTGCTTCGGAAGTCGCGATCGCAGAAAAAGTAAGTAAAATCAAGCTATCAAAAATTCTCGCATATACTGATTTACTAACTGTGGCTGTTCTTGCTGTACCCAATGACTACAGTTAGGAATATATCTAATTTGAAAATCTTTAACATAGTCTTGGGTTCCGTATGTTAATTCTTTTCCTAATGCGGTATCTTCTTCTCCCCAAATCATTAAAGTTGGAACTTCCAGTATGCTCCAATTTTGATTTAACATTTGGGAACTAAAAACATTTCTATAGTAATTTATTGCTGCACTCAAAGCTCCAGGTTTTTTGATGGCATTTTTATAAGCGTCGATATCTTCTTTAGTAAAGGCACTTTTATCCACTGCCATACCTTTAAAAGCATCCTCAATAAATTTGTAATCTTGGAATTGGACATATAATTCAGGAATTACAGGTAGTTGGAACAAGAATACATACCAGCTACGTAATAATTGTTGAGGTGTTCGGAAACCTTCAGAGAATTTTGCATAATGGGGATGATTCATAATGATTAATCGCTCTACCATTTGCGGATATGCATAAGCAAAATTCCATGCAATCCCTCCTCCCCAATCATGCCCTACAAGTACGCATTTTTCATATCCCAAACTGCGAATCATACCTTCTACATCTCGCACTAACTCCTTCATTACATAAGCCGATTGCTCTAATGGTTTATCGCTATCGTTATAACCTCGTAAATCGGGAGCAACTACCTTAAAGTCTGAAGCAAATTCAGGAATCTGATATCGCCAAGAATACCAAAACTCAGGAAAACCATGCAACATCAGCATTAAAGCACCACTACCTTGAGTAACGTAATGTAGCTTTATGCCATTAGTTGTGATGTAATCGTGCTGCGGGGTTTCCATAATCTTTAAAGAAGTCTATTTAGTTTATTTTACAGGGATAAGGTAATCTGGAGAGGGGGAGAAGGGGGAAGAGGTAGAGAGGGTAGAGGGCAGATCAAAAATTTTAATTATTAACTGCTAACTGCTCACTGATAACTGATAACTGATAACTGATAACTGATAACTGCTCACTGATAACTGATAACTGATAACTGATAACTGCCCTCTACCCTCTCTACCTCTTCCCCCTTCTCCCCCTCTCCAGATTACCTTATCCCTGTA
>JBCBPQ010000459.1:0-3702 GCA_039820645.1 Cyanobacteria bacterium J06633_8
AGAATTTAGAACTGCTGTTTCTATCAATTCGCGATTATCTCCACCTACACTCAAATGAAACCAGCCCCTCGAACGGTAGCTACCAGAATGAATCGTAAACTTGTTTTTGCTGTTTTTTAAAGAATATAAATAAGCTCCAGTTGTTCCTCCATCTAAATTTCGGGCTATAAATACTGCATTGCAATTAGTATCTGCATACAATAAACCTCTTTGTTGTAGAGTTTTTAAAAGTTTGCCAGGGATGGAATGCTTTTGATTAAGGTAATATTCAACCTCATTAAAGTTTTTAGAAGACACTTCGGGTGGTACGAATGTAGAGAAAGGTGTTTTTTTAGCAATACTCAGAGCGTGATTAGAAACTGTATTAAGCATACCTGTTTCACCAAATCTGTCGCGCAACCAAATTACTGCATCGTCGAGGTTACACTTGTTAAACTCCATCACTAAAGACAATGGATTGCCTAAATTCTTATATTGATTTAATCCTAGTTCGTAAGCAACTTCAGATAATGGTATGTCTTGTCTGTACTTGTTTGTTTTAAATAGCTGTAATTCTGTTTCTATCTGCTGTCGTAATTTTTCGCTTCTAGATGCAGTTAGTTTCCATTGTGCAAGTTGTTCGAGAATTTGTGAGCGCTCCCTTTGTTGATGATTAATTATTTCAAATTGTGGACTTAATACTTCAATTATCCTTTGTTTGTATGTTTCGGTAGATTCTTGTGCTTGTGGCTGAGGAAGAGAACTCTGCAAATCAAGTAATTGAGAATCTTGATTTACTGCACTATAGTATTTCTTGACTTTGGCGTAAGTCGCAACACTCCCTTTTACACCGCGTACTATTCCTAAATGTTCTACAGAAGAAGCAAAGCTATCTTGGAGTTGGTGCATTTTCGCTCTAGTACCGAATAAAGCTTTACAGTTGAGCTTTCCTCTTTCATCTAACGGTACGAGATAAGCGTGAATATGAGGTGTCATTTCATCGAGATGTAACTCTGCTTTGACTATGCGATCGCCCCAAGAATCATCTAGCCATTTAACAACTGCGTTCACAAAATCATCCAAACGCTTTTTGTCATAACTCCCACCTTCATATACTGCATTAGGACGGAAGTATTGGGCGCTTGCACTCAGCAACATCTCTACTGTTAGAACAGCATCAGAACGGTACTTTTGGGAACCAATTTTATTCTTCACCTTTGAAACTAAATCAAGGTTGTTATAATCTCCGACTACTTCTAAGTTCTTTATCTGGAGATTAGCATTAGGTGTATATACTTCTCTTGTTGTGTGAGCTTCACTGCGAGCCAAAGCTCCCCAGGATTTTATTTTCTGGATTCGACAAATTGTAAAAGCCATGTTTTTTATTTAAGAAAATAATAACAAAGGCAGTAGGCAGGGAACCCTTAAAAGTTTTTTAGAAGAAAAAAACTTTTAAGGGAACCCGTAGCAATCGGCAGTCGGCAGTAGTTAACGGAGAAAAGCTGTTTTTATTCCCTTTGCTCCCTCCTCCCTTACTTAGAAGTCAGTTCCGATTTAAAAAAATCACCATAAATAATCCTGCGTCTTAATATTTTCCGACTGCCAACTGCCCACTTTCCACTGCCTTTCATTGTTATCGCATTTATTGATAAGTATGCAGAATTGTTATCCAAAAATATCTAAAAATAGCCAAAATATATATCTTTTTGATTAGGTAATTATAAAAATAAAATAGGTAATTTTTTAGTCATCTTGATTATGTATAAAGACTGATATTTTCTATCTTTGCGGCTTTTTAAAGTTAATATATCAGACACCTTCATATCCTCAAAACTGGTAATTATACAGAAGCAAAGTTTTAAGATGATGCTCCTAGATATAAGCATAGAAATAAATACAGCAATACAACAATTTTTATTGATGTAATATTAACTGTTGCTGCTTTTATACTGATATTTTTCGACACTTTTTGTCTAAGTGTATTATCTGCCTTTAGTTATATTGCAGGAATTAGTATTAGTTTGCTAACAAGGTAATTAAGGTTTTTATTGAATTAGTGAGAAATAACGAACATGAGGGAATATTTAAGCTATTAGCTTTGTTAATCAGATGTGCTGCGCTGGTAAACCATTATTCGGGAATAAAGAACTATGAGCAATTTAGTTTTTAACGCGATATCTCTTTAATATTTCTCAGCCATCATCCAAAACAAAGGTGTAGTGTGTTTCACCTTTGTAACTAATAAAAAGCTGGAATATTTTATGCCGTATTTTTAACGGTGTATTTAATATTTTCTCAAATTACCACCGAATTTAGTCATTTAAGATTGTGTTTTATTCCCCAATTCTTCTCGCCATAATAGTTAGACAGGTTTCATGAATCACAAACAGTAAAAAGGAATTATAAGGAAAATGGAGATGAAAATAACCGAAAACTCCATAAGTTTGATTAATAATCTACCTTTCTTTTCCTTTGCTTTCCTTGAAGTTACTGCATTAAATTAATTAAATTTTATGAGTAAAAACACTCAACAAAAAAATAATTCATCTCCCTTATTAATTCTGGCTTTGGATTTTGGAGGAAGTTCAACCAAAGGTATTTACTCGACTTCAATGCGGAATCAAACAGCATCCTTAGTAATGGAACCGGAGGTGGTAAAAATTTCAAATGATTCAGTTGCTTCTGAAGTTTTAGGTGCAACTGAACCAGAAAATGCTGCATGGGTTAATTACATGGGCGAAACTTTTGCTGTGGGGTATTTGGCGAAAAGGAAGTATTATGCCAATCAGGGATTACAAGAATTAAAGTACGAACGTGCAGTTGCTAAAACATTAGCTTTCGTCTGGGCAATATCAGAGAAACTTCAGTTAGGTCAAAAACTTCGACTAGCTCTTATTTGTTTGCTGCCACCTGGGGAGTTTGAAAATAGAGATAGTTTTCATCGAAATCTTGAAGCAATACTTTCTGGTTTTATAACTCCAACAGGAAAAATCCAGGTTAAATTGACCGAATTCAAGTGCTTACCTGAAGGTGCGGGAATATATCTTGCCTACCAGAAGAAATTAGGACAGCAAATCAAAACTAAAACTATTGCATTAGTGATGGTGGGTTATAGAAATGCATCGGTATTAATCAGCGATAAGGGGATAGTTGCACCCGATGGAAAGACTTCCGATTTAGGAATGATTCGATTGTTAGAGAAAGTCGTTGCTAAAACTTCCGGACAAAATGCTTCACAGTTAGCCCCTGCTGTAGTGGCTGCTGGTAGCGATATCTCTACCACACCTCTAACAAAGTTGTTAAAAAGCACTAGTAATATCAATAAACGTCACGAATTGATGCAAATACAACAGGCTGTAAAGCTTGCTCGGAATGAATATGCAGCAGTACTTACAAGCTGGTTAGACCAAGTAGTTCCCTCAAACGGAGTTTCTGAAATCTTGTTTTGTGGTGGAACTGCTGACTATGTGAGGAGAGAGCTAAATTCTCACTACAGTGGAACACCTTGTTTATGGGGAGTAGGAGCAGAGATTCCATCACAGATTGATAGCTTTGGCTTGGGAAGTCGTTTGGCTGATGTTTACAGCGTGTTTTTATATTTTTCACAACAGGTAAGTTGATGTTAAAACAAATAGATTTCCGTTGGCGCTATCAACCGTGTAAACCAATGGATGTCCAATTAATGAGTTATATTCAGTCCAATCTGATGACTAGTAAAACTCA
>JBCBPQ010000460.1:0-3683 GCA_039820645.1 Cyanobacteria bacterium J06633_8
CAACTATATCCAACTAGTTCAAAAATATTGTCCTCAGTATTTGTATCTTCCGGCTACAGCTAAAAAGACACAACAGCCAGAAGAAAGTTCATCGTCAGTCACAGATACCGAACAGTTTCGTAAAAAACTAATTCAGCAGGAGGATATCTGGGATAGCAAAAAAGATGAAAGTTAAGATTTTCACTTACCACACAATCATGCTTAACCTTCCTAGTTAATAGGCACATCACAAATTATCAAGGAGATAAATATGACTAGAAAACAGCTACGAGGAAGAGATTTACCCCTGGAGGCTTCAAGCCATCAATTAGATACCAACGTGGTAGATACATATTATGACGAATTTGGTGACGGTTATAACGACAGTTATTCTCATAACAATCGATGGAATAACCGTGCTTACAATGCTGGACGCTATGCTAAAGGTGTTTATAATTGGGGTCAAAATTGCACTCGTGGCGTAACACCAGCAATGGAAAATGGAGCGGGTGCTGCAATTGGCACTTTGGGTACAGTTGCTAATCATACCAACCCTTTCAAGCCCTGGCGTTCTTTTGCCTTTTGGAGTATGAGCATTGGTACTTTAGTTGTCGGCTCCTGGGTTGCTCAGTTCTTTTTGGGGGGATTAATTGCAACTCGTAATCCTCGACAACTACCGCAAAATACTTCGACCGCAGTCCGATTTGGTCATGGAGTGGTCAATAGTGGTAAGCCTATTGCTAATGGTGTTTGGAATGGGTTCGGTCAAGTTGCAACGGGTGCAGGAGATAGTTTAGATAAGGCTGTACGTTTACAGACAGCTGAAACTAATAATTGGCAGCAGCCACCTGTCGATGTGAAACAGCAAAAACAGACAACTACCTTACCTCTGACTAATTGGACTGGTTATGGGTATCAGCCGATAAGGAGGAAGTAGGAGGGAGAGAGTGAGGGAGTGAGGGAGTGAGATAAAAAAATTAAGGTAAGTCAGAAATGTTCAAAAAACCAGATAAATTCCCTCACTCCGCTTGGATGAGGCTTCCTGCATCAAGCTTTCTTATTACCAGTGCTGTATTTGTTGTATTTATTCTAGATATGGCTTCTCCTGGCTATGGTTCGTTTGCTTTAATCTCAAACTTGCAACCCAAGATTACAGCACTTACTACCGATATTCGTTCGGATTTATACAACTTAACGCACTCTGAATCCTCACCCCCACTTAACCTTCAGAAATTAGATGAATCATCGAATTGTCAAACACTATTAGATGCTTACAACAAAAATGCTAAATGTCATTTCAATCCGAAGAGTTATTAAGATATCTCCCAGTAGAGATTCAGTATCAAGAAATTAAGGCATCTGAAGAAGCATACCGTCAACTCCGATTATCTCAAGCAAGGGGGCGTATTTTTTGTTTTGGGGTGTCTTTAATAATGGCAATCACCATCCTACATCCAGGAATTAATCAATGGTTTGAAACTAAACTTCAATTAACCCGTATCGCTAGTATTAGTTTTTCAAAAACCATCAATCAACCAAAAGAAGCGGATAAAATAGCTGCTGCACTTGTAAATTACGCACACAGCCAAAAGTGGGAAGTCCGAACTGGAGAACGCCGCTACAACATCTTCTATGTTCAAGGTATGTTCCCATCAGGCATAAAAAATGACAACAAACCAAATCAATTCAATGATTCACGATTTTTAGTAGAAGTAAATCCTACTCCTCGGTTAGTCGGAGCTTGGGAAGCAAGTATAGAACCGGGAAATTATTATACCAAAAAACCTATGAAGCAGGAGGGTGCAGCGCAAATACAAGTACCGGGACATTATAAGGCTTGGCGCATCGGAAAACATAAAGGTCGTGAGATTGCATTAGTCCAAGTTGCACCAGTAAATATAGTTCGTGATTATAACCGTAATTCCAAGGTTGATAAAGGAGATAAAAAAGAATATTCAATCATCGGAGCCAATCAACATAGTGGAAGCGACCAAAAGTTTGTTGATAATGCAAGTGCGGGATGTCCTGTAGGACGCACAATAAAAGGACATCAAGAGTTTATGAGTTATTTGCATCAAGATTTAGATTATCAAGCAAATAATAATTTCATATTTTCAACTACATTTATTTCAGCGAAAGAATTGAAATTTTAACTTTTATGCCCAGCAGGAAATTGATAATGAAAACAAAAAAATATCTTAGAGCAAGCGATTATTATTCATACATTAAATCCGATGCTTGGAGAAGTAAGCACTATCACTGGTTACAACAATCTGGCAATAGATGTTCAATGTTTCCTTGGGTCAAAATAGGAAAATATGCTACTAGAAAATATGGTAAATATAATATTCATCATACTGGTGTTGGCTATCGACATTTAGGACATGAGGAATTGGGTAGAGATGTACTTCCACTTTGTCCGTTTGCTCATTGGTTAATTCATGGTGGAAAGATGAAAGCTAAAGCGCCGTGGCAACCAAATATTATTCAAAAAACTTTGCATTTATGGTGCAGCTTTCCACTAATTATAAAACAGTTATTGTTAGTCAGTATTTTGTTACTAATATTATATTTCTCTACATCAATATAATGGCGGTAAATTGCATCTTCAGGATTCATGCTCATAATGAAATATTCAATTAAATTAGGGTACAAATGGGATTTACTTAATATCTTATTACTATTTTTAATTACAAGTTTTTCATTAAGTAAACCAGCAATTAAATTTATTTCGGATGGGGTCAAAAGTATCTCTTCAACTCATACTTCATATTCTATTGAATTAAACGATTTATTTGCTAACAACTCTTCTATAGGTGTATTGGCAATTTGTAGCGCTGAAGGAAATTGTGAGCTTGATGGTAGCAGGACAAAGCTTTACTCAGGTCATGTTGACCCAGGAAATGGGGTCATCAACAGAGGATGGTGTAGCGACCAAGGTAGAGGAGGTAATAATTTAGATAATGCTGATGCAATATGTTTAAAAAGAACCAGAAGCCGTGTTCCTAGATTAGTTAACAAGCTACAAGCATTTGGCATAAATCCCGAACAGAATGTTGAAGTATTCATCAATAGTTTAGACCAGTGGAATCAAGCATCTCCTCGCGTGTCTGATGCTTTTCCAAAAAAGTATGCTGATGCTTTGAAAAAAGGATTAAAAGGTAAAGAAGCTATTTTATGGGCAAGGGTTGAGGCTTTTCGTAAACGTAATGGGGAGCTTAAAGCAGGAAATTCACGAGTTGGTTTATTTTCAATTTGTTTGAACCCCAAAAACATTTACTATACAAATAGATTGCAGCAGTTTCCAATGTGGTCGGAGCGTTGGCGTTGGAATTGCATTGCCTTAGACCAAAAACGAAGATTAGAAGCTATCAATAAAGTATTGCTGAAAAATACTAATAATTTAATCAATTAAAATATCGGTGGATTGTGAATGCGCTTCTATAAAGGCTTTTATAATATACAAAAGTAAATCAGAAATTACAATAGTTTTACGCCTTGCTTACTATTTAAGTTATAAGAATAATTACTCACAGTTTATAAATCATCATATTCTCATCCGAGACTGTTCAATATTTTCTATAAAAAGGATTTATCATGTTCGTCTTTCCTCGTTTACCTGAAATTGAAGCTCAAATTAAAGCATTACAAGCTGAAGCAGAAAAAGTTAGAGAAATTAGTAATATTGCAGATGCAGCGTTGAA
>JBCBPQ010000461.1:0-3670 GCA_039820645.1 Cyanobacteria bacterium J06633_8
AAGACTCATAGTAATATTTCATCTGTTGTTCCGTTGTTAGAGAGTAGATTCTCACCAACATACTGCACCCGAATTACACACTTATTCAACCTACCATACTGGGGGTAATTTTTGCATTTTATTTAATCCATGTTCCTTAGCTTTACCTGAATGCTCACACATAGTAAAACAGCAAAGAAAAATTTACACTTGCTTGCGGACTTTTCTAATTCCAAATTTTTCAACGGAGAGGGTGGGATTCGAACCCACGGTACCTTTCGGTACACTCGATTTCAAGTCGAGCGCATTCGACCACTCTGCCACCTCTCCAGGTAGCTGTCAGCAATTAATCTTAAGCGATACAACTTAGATAATGGCTGACCAATTATAGATTATACAATACTTCTAGGCTGATTGCACCATCGAAGTGGATTTTTGATAAAGAATTTCCTCAGATTTAATAGTGAAGTCGTTGCCAATCCATAACAGTGAAGCTTTTGTAACTTTTCCATCTTCTAGTTCGACTATTGAAAAATTACGCAGCTTGTCTTGAGATTTTTCGATAATTCGCGGTACGCTAGCTGCATTTAAATAAATAATTCCTTCTGGACTTCTAAAAATACGCTTTCGTAATACTTTTGTATGTCGCAAACTATGGTGCATATGACCAAATGTCACCAAAGGAATATTTTTATTAGTAGTGATAGCTTGAGAAATCGCTTCTGCAAAATCCGGATCGCCGTAGTCTCCACCGATGGGATGCCAATCTTTCCCGCAGGGATCTTCGGGTTTATCTCCCAACCCGGAAGGACCATTGTGGCCGAGAAAAATAATCGTTTCATGAGCAGCACTGTTTACTGCTTCCATAATTCTGGTAGTTGATTCTTCAAGAGTTCCAACCCCAAATCTTTCTTTACATAAATCGGCAAATTTCCATTTCGGGCCACCCCAGGTAAAAGGACGACTTCCTACCACGGTTAAATGTAAATCGGGAAAATCTAACTTACCAAAACCTACGTGGGTATCGCCCAAAAAATCGAGTTGTTGCTGCACCCAATCTTCTTTAGTGCGGTCGTAGGGACACTTTTTACGTCCCCATTCTGTGGCTGTATACCATGCATCGTGATTACCCATTACCACCGCTTTGGGGATATCGAGAGAAGCTATTTTTCTTACCACTTCTACCGATTCATTTCCAAAATCGCCAACGAACAAAACCAAATCAACACCCAGATGCTTAAGCGCGATACCGTCTTCCTTTTCCCACTGATCGTGAACGTCTCCTACTACAGCGATTTTTACGATTTTCGAGTTTTTTATCTGACTGCTTGTCATGCCACTTTCCTTTCCATATGTTTCCAGGATAGGAAACTCAAACCGATTTTGGCACAATTTTTTTCAAGTCGTATTATCCCCCTAGTAATTTTGGTAAAAAGTACTATAATTATTTCAAGGTTAAGAATTGTATCTTGCATATACGTATTATTTACTTGCCAAACCCTTTAAAGGATTTTGGATTATTTGGATATAAGCAAATCTATACTTTTAAAACGTAGGGATAGTTTAAAATCAGCTGTCTCTAGTTTCAAGAGGATGGCAAGGTAAGCGTTTGTACGAAAATGCCAGATTTTGAATTCAAAAAAAGAACATTAAACTAGATCCTACTGTGTTTACTACCGCACTGCGAAGACCTGAAACAACCCAACTGGGTGCATTACCGCTAGATTTGTTTGCAGCGATTGAGAATCTCAAGAAAGAACTCAATGCTGTTGTTTTGGCGCACTACTACCAAGAACCGGATATTCAAGATATTGCAGACTTTATTGGTGATTCGCTGCAACTTTCCAGAGCAGCAGCAGATACAAATGCAGATGTTATTGTCTTTGCTGGGGTTCACTTCATGGCAGAAACGGCAAAGATTCTTAATCCAGATAAGTTAGTATTATTGCCAGATTTAGACGCAGGTTGTTCTTTGGCTGATAGCTGTCCTCCCAATGAATTTGCAGCATTTAAAGCCTCTCATCCAGAGCATTTGGTGATTTCTTACATCAATTGCACTGCGGAAATTAAAGCAATGAGCGATATTATCTGCACCAGTTCTAATGCAGTTAAAATTGTCCGGCAAATACCAGAAGAACAGCCGATTATCTTCGCTCCGGATAGGAATTTAGGGCGGTATGTGATGGAACAAACTGGACGCGATCTATTATTATGGCAAGGTAGCTGTATAGTTCACGAAACATTTTCTGAGAAGAAGATTGTACAGCTAAAAATTGCACACCCAGAAGCTGAGGTAATTGCTCATCCGGAATGCGAGACAACCGTATTGCAACATGCTGATTTTATTGGTTCTACAGCAGCTTTATTAAAATATTGTCACCAGAGTGATAGTGATGAATTTATCGTCGCTACAGAACCGGGAATTATTCATCAAATGCAAAAACAAGCACCGCAAAAGCAATTTATTCCCGCACCACCTACTAATAGCTGCAATTGTAATGAGTGTCCGTTTATGCGGTTGAATACCTTGGAAAAGCTTTATTTGGCGATGAAAAATCGCAATCCGGAAATTACTATGACTGAGGAGACGAGGGTTAAGGCTTTGCGTCCGATGGAGCGGATGTTGGAGATGAGTGTTTAAGTAGATATTATTGGAGACGTGGTGATAAAACTGCGTCTCTGGATGTTTTATTTATTTGGTTTTATACACTTTTTTTCACTAAAATATCGAGAATGAAACTTCATAAATTTCATGATGCGAGACGATTTTATACAAAAGCAAAGGATTATTTATTAGAAGAAGAAGTATTGCATAACCTGCAACTAGGAATTTGCAATAAATTGATTATTAATCCAAAAATATCTAAAATTCCACCTTATTTATCAGTAGTAGAGCAAGATGGAAATATTATTGCAGTGGCAATGATGATACTTCCTTATAACTTACTCCTGTCACGCATTAAAAATTTTGCAGCAATAGATATTATCGCTCTAGACTTACAACAGCAATATGAATCGTTAACCAATATAAATGCACCTATTATCGAATCACAAGCATTTGCAGAAAAATGGTGTTTGCTAACAAATTCATCTTACAATTTAAAGTTACCGCTGCGTATTTTCAAGCTAGAAACAGTAGAGTTATTTTTGCAAGCAAAAGGTAATTTCAGAATAGCCGAGCAAAACGATAAAGAACTTCTTCAATCATGGCATGAAGCTTTTAATTTAGAAGCATTGGGAAGGATTGAATCAAATAGCGAAAGCTGGGTTGAAACAGTATTGCAAACAGGAAAAGCTTATTTATGGCAAGATGAAATACCAGTGTCCATGGCTTGTATTGTGCGTTTTACTCCGAATGGGGCTGGTATAAGTAGGGCTTGCTGAATAAATATAAAAATGTGACTCAGCATACATTATCAGCCTCAAGGAATATATTCAGGTACAAGAAAAAATTCTAAAATAGCTTGAAACCCTTGCATTGCCGTGAGTAGCACGCTGCGCGTGCTTTAGTATTTATGTACCGTTTTGAGGAGCAAGCCCAAATATCATCAGAAAACTTTGAATTCCCTTTAGAGGGGAAGTTATCTGAAAATAATCGTTGGGTGATTATGGCTTCATTAATACCTTGGTCAGAATTTGAAGATGAATATGCTTCAATTTTTTCTGAGGAAATGGGGGCACCTGCCAAATC
>JBCBPQ010000462.1:0-3647 GCA_039820645.1 Cyanobacteria bacterium J06633_8
AGGTGGTACGGATAAAATTATTTGGCTGCATAGTAAAACTTTGCACTCAGGAATTGAATTGGGTATGGCTGCAAAGTTGATCCTAGAAAATGAAGCCGATAGCTTTGCCCGTGAATTTGAATGCAGTTCGGAACTAACAAAACGCTTTGATATCAAGCCGGGAGAAACCCAAAGCCTAGAAAAGATTGTTACTGTTTACACTTCCCGAGAAACATCTACTCCGGCAGAAATCGCTTTAATTGACTTGGTGGAAGCACCCAGCTACAGCACTTTGCTAGCAACTCATATTGCAGCATGGGAAAGATTATGGCTAGATAGCGATGTCATTATTGAAGGTGACGAAAAAGCACAGCAAAGCGTGCGTTACAACATCTTTCAAATCTTGGTGGCAACACCCCGTCACGATGATAAAATCAGCATTCCTCCTAAAACTCTTTCCGGTTTTGAATATCGGGGACATATCTTTTGGGATACGGAAATCTTTATTCTTCCCTTGCTTACCTTTACTCAGCCAGCATTAGCTCGCAATCTCTTAACTTACCGCTACCACACTCTACCGGGAGCAAGACGTAAAGCCCAGGAACTTGGGTATAAGGGAGCAATGTTTGCTTGGGAAAGTGCCACCACTGGGGACGAAGTAACTCCTAAATGGGTTCCAGATCCCAACGGTAAATTAGTCCGTATTTGGTGCGGGGATCTCGAAATTCACATCAATGCAGATATTGCCTATGCTAGTTGGAACTATTGGCAGAATACCGGCGATAATCAATGGATGTGCGATTATGGCGCAGAAATGATATTAGATACGGCTAATTTCTGGGAAAGTCGAGTTTCCTGGAACGAGCAGCGTCAAAGTTACGATATTCTTAATGTTATCGGTCCTGATGAAAACCACGAGCAGGTTGATAACAATGCCTTTACTAATTTAATGGTGCGGTGGCATTTAAATACTGTTGCCAAATTGTGGGAATGGTTAACAAAAAATCATCCCGAAAAAGCCACCCAGTTGGCAGTGAAGCTAAATATAAATCCCCAAAAGCTAGAAAACTTTGCTTATATTGGCAATAATATCTACTTAAACCAAGATTCTGAAACCGGTTTAATCGAACAATTTGACGGCTTCCACGATTTAGAATACGTCAACTTTGATGATTACGAACCCCGTAGTAAATCCATGCAGGGTATTTTGGGAGTTGAAGAAACCCAAGCCACACAGATACTCAAACAGCCAGATGTACTGATGCTGTTTTACACGATGCGGGACCGTTTCGACTTGGAAACCATAACAGCAAACTGGGATTATTATACACCCCGTACCGACCACGTTTATGGTTCTTCTTTAGGTCCGGCAATCCATGCCATCATTGCTTGCGACCTCAATAAACCCGGTGAAGCATACAGTCATTTCATGCGTGCTGCACTAGTAGATTTAGACAATGTTCGCAGCAATGCTAATCAGGGAATTCACGCAGCGAGTGCCGGTGGAGTTTGGCAAGCTGTTGTGTTTGGATTTGCAGGAATAAGAATTTCAGAAAATGGAATTATCACCGCTCATCCCAATCTTCCTGCCCACTGGAAGCGCTTGAAATTCCGCTTGCAATGGCAAGATAAATGGTACCAAGTTGATTTAAATGCTGATGGGGGAGATGAAAACAAGGAAGTTGAAGTTATTCCTGCTTCTAGCACTCCAATAATTTCTACCTCCTCCCAAACTTCCACATCTGAATCTTCCCCTTCCATCGAAGCAATTATCTTTGATTTAGACGGAGTAATCACCGAGACTTCCGAATTTCATTACTTAGCTTGGAAAAAGCTGGCAGATGAAGAAGGAATTCCTTTTGATAGAAAAGCTAACGAAGCCTTAAGAGGTATACCCCGTAGAGAATCCTTAATGGCAATTTTAAACGGTCATCCTGCCACGGAAGAACAGATTCAGGACATGATGGAGCGTAAAAATAATTACTACATCGAACTGCTGGAAAATATTAGTCCTAAAGATTTGCTTCCCGGCGCGGCTGAATTATTAGAAGAATTGCAAGCAGCAGGAATCAAGATAGCATTGGGTTCCTCCAGTAAAAACGCTCGTACCGTAATCGAGCGCTTGCAAATCGCAGATAAATTTGTCGCGATCGCCGACGGTTACAGCGTCACCAAATCCAAGCCAGCACCGGATTTGTTCCTTTTCGCAGCCGAGAAGTTAGGGGTAGCAGCTCAAAACTGTATCGTCGTAGAAGATGCCACAGCAGGAATAGAAGCAGGGCTTGCTGCCGGAATGAAAGTAGTAGGATTAGGACCAAACGAACGAGTAGGTAAAGCTCATGTCGTATTACCAAGTTTAGAAGGAGTTACTCGGAAAGATTTGCAAGAGCATTTAGCTAATTACGATAAACAAGTTGAGCGGATAAAAGCCAAAATTTGATTATTGTGATTATTGGGATTCCCCCCTTTTTAAGGGGGGCTAGGGGGGATCAATAAGTGCAAGATACAACTAAACACTTTTCCCACAACCTCTATTGTTAAATTCAACACATTGAAAGTTTAATGATAATTAGTTAGACTTTGCACATCACATTATTGGAATTCGAGGATGTTTCTGTAAGTAGTCTTACCAAACGGAAACACCTTTTTTTTGTTGATTTTTTTTTAAACTTACTTTAATCTCGTTGCAAGGCTCTGACTTGTAACGCAGTTTCTGGAGTAAGAAGGCTCCAGTCAAAGTCAAAGGCAGAGCCTTGGGTAATGCATTCCCAGCCGGAGACTGGGAACGAGTACGATAGGACATACCCCTCATAATTAATGAAATGTACTAACTATAGCGCTTTTCACTTGGGTGGAATACACGAAACTACTCCCCTTCCCCTCTCCTTAGTAAGGAGAGGGGTGCGCGAAAGCGCGGGGTGAGGTTTCGGGTGTATTCCACTCAACCGAAAACTGCTATATTGTTCCGCCACATTAATTCTGAGGGGTTCTTAGTTACACAGTGACTCGCCTTCGGATGCTAAATATTTGGCGCTGTAAGCGAAGCTTTCTCGAAGAGTAGCGCAACTACAAACCTTTTTTCAAAGAATTTTCCATAAGAAAAAAGGCATAATATTGGATTCTGGTTATCCATTATGCCTTTACCGTGTGAGTGAGAAGAAACCTTGGACACAGTTTGAAATGAAATATTTCGTGTCCCATATTTGCGGCTACTAATGAAGTAGCAAAATCTGTAAAAAAATCTAATCTTGACTAATTCAATTAAATATTGGAATTCGCTTGTCAAAACAATACATCTGCTTTCGTCGCGGAATGAAAACCAGCGTTCAAGAGATAATTTGTATTGCACTTTTAGGAATTTAGGTAAAAGGTTGCATTTTAAATTGACTTAACAAAACTTGCAGTATTAAATATATTTGCGACTTATATATAATCTACAATTAGCGAGTTTTAATTTATTAAGTAGAATAAAATCTTATTAGTCTCGACAACTTTAGAATTGCAAGTACAAAAAAGTTCAACAAGAGGAATAATTGAAGTGGCAATTTTTTATTTTAGAATGTGTGACACTTTGAGCTATTTTGAAGGTAATAAGTAGTCGTGCAAAATTAATTTAACATTCTAAAATCTTCAAAACCCTGGGATTGCTTCACTGCGTTTGCAATGAC
>JBCBPQ010000463.1:0-3623 GCA_039820645.1 Cyanobacteria bacterium J06633_8
CTCAGTTGTGTTTTGAATCCTAGTAACATGCTTGTATTGTACAATATTCAGGTCTTCTCAGGATTACATGAGACACAGTTCCAAATTAATATAAGCATTTGTTAGTAATTGTTAGCTTTTTGATTACTGTTTATTAACCCTCCTTTGTTAAAACTTTGTAAGGACTAAGTATAATGTTTGGTTATTTTCTAGTTTACTGACTACTATAGTACAGAAAGTATATAGCGAGCCTCAAGCCTCTACATTTAGGTCACCGACACTATATTGAATCAATAGCTTTTGCTTATAAGGGATATTTACTGCTTGTCACCTGGACTACATCCAAATAGCTTAATTGCCGAACATATATAAGGCATAGATTGAATTACTTTCGTATATATGGTATTTAATTTTAACGCATTTCGAGATTGGAACACAGGAGATTTTGGATTTTGTACTAAAGTTAGCTGTGAAGATGCTCTTAATCCTTAGTTTATTGTCTCCAAACTTTCGCGCACCAAATTCTAGATTTTGGGTCGAGAATTAGTAGTTTCAGGCATTTCCCATTGAATTATTTGCTTAACCACATAACTACGGGTTACCTATATTCTCACTTTCTTCCCTATGTTGATTAATTCGGTAATCATAAAGCTGAGATAGGAGTAATTAATACGAATTAACTGCGACTGTACGATCTGGGACTTGAGAAAAATTGCACATCAGGTCATACTTCATTGTCGTAACTGAATGCTGTAAAAATTACACATGGAACATCCGTCCTATAATGCAATTCCTGCTTGCGCTTGGAGTCGTGCTATTGGTTTAGGCTGGGATAAACCCTACACAGTTCGCAAAGCAAGTAATATTGATGATGGTCCTTGGCAGGGAATGCCCCTCGGTGGTTTTGGCGCTGGTTGTATTGGTCGTTCTTCACGAGGAGATTTTAATCTTTGGCATATTGATGGCGGGGAACATACTTTTGGGAATATTCCTGCATGTCAGTTTAGCTTGTTTGAAAGTAGGAGCAATAGAAATGTTGCTTATGCATTATCTACAGAACCAAGTAATGATTCTACTTTATCGGCTTGGGAATGGTACCCTTCCCGATCCAAAGCTGATTCTACTGGAACTTATCACGCGCTATATCCCCGTAGTTGGTTTGTATATGAAAATGTGTTTCTTTCGCAGTTAAGTTGCGAGCAATTTTCGCCGATTTGGGCTGATAATTACCAAGAATCCAGTTATCCGGTGGCGATATTTTTGTGGAATGCTAGCAATCCAAGTTCAGAGCCAATTACTCTCAGTATTATGCTGACTTGGCAAAATATGGTGGGATGGTTTACCAATACACTCAAGTCTCCTGAAATAGAAATGCGGGATGATGGTAGTCCTGTTTATGACTATCAACCCAATTTAGGTGAAAGTAAAGGTAATTTTAATCGCTTAGTTACAAATTCTGAATACATTGGTTGTGTACTAGATCAAATAGGTACCGCAGAACCTGTTGAAGGGGAAGGTACCTGGTGCATTGCAACTCCTAAACATCCGAAAGTAGAAATATTTCATCATAATCGATGGAATCCAACTAGTACTGGTGAAGATATTTGGCGAAGCTTTGCTAAAACTGGTTCTTTAGCTAATATTTCCGATGAAACTCCGGCAATTTCAAACGAACAAGTTGGGGCAGCCATTGCGGTACGTTTTACTCTTCAACCAGGAGAAAATTTACAAATACCTTTTGCTGTTGCTTGGGATTTTCCTATCACTGAGTTTGTATCTGGAGTTACATATAAGCGCAGATATACGGATTTTTTTGGCGATAATGGTAAGAATGCTTGGAATATTGCCACCACTGCTCTGCAAGAATATCAAACTTGGCTAGATCAAATTCAAGCTTGGCAACAACCAATTATTGAACGTCCAGATTTGCCCGACTGGTTCAAAATGGCTTTGTTTAACGAACTTTACGATCTCACGGCTGGTGGTACTTTATGGAGCGCAGCTTCAAAACGAGATCCTGTAGGTCAATTTGCAGTACTTGAATGTTTGGACTATCGCTGGTACGAAAGTTTGGACGTGCGGCTTTATGGCTCCTTCGGCTTGCTAACTTTGTTTCCTGAATTAGAAAAAGCAATAATACGCGCCTTTGCAAGAGCAATCCCCCACCTGGATGAAAAAACTCGCGTGATTGGTTACTACTATACTATCGGAGCAGAAAGTCCTTTAGCTGTACGTAAAGCTAAAGGTGCAACCCCTCACGACTTAGGCGCGCCCAACGAACACGTTTGGGAAAAAACTAATTACACCAGCTATCAAGATTGCAACCAATGGAAAGATTTGGGTTGTGATTTTGTGCTACAAGTTTATCGAGATTTTATTTTTACAGGTAGTAATGATATTGAATTTCTTGCAGATTGTTGGAATGCGATTGTTGAAACTTTAAACTACCTTAAAGCATTTGATAAAGATGGCGATGGTATTCCAGAAAATTCTGGTGCCCCCGATCAAACTTTTGATGATTGGCGGTTGCTGGGTGTAAGTGCTTATTGTGGCGGACTATGGTTGGCAGCCCTGGAAGCTGCGATCGCCATCGCTGAAGTTTTGTTAAGCAAGCAAGGGCAATTCGACAACTTAGCGGCGCAAAAATCTATTTACGAAGGTTGGTTAGAAAAATCTCGTCCCGTTTACCAAGAAAAACTATGGAACGGTAAATTCTATCGTCTCGATAGTGAAAGCGGTTCTGATGTGGTTATGGCAGACCAATTATGCGGACAATTCTATGCTCGTTTATTGCAACTACCGGATATTGTACCTCCGGAATGCACTATGTCAGCTTTAAATTCAGTTTATGATGCTTGTTTCCTCAAATTTAATGAAGGTAAAATTGGTGCTGCGAATGGTTTGCGTCTTGATGGCTCTCCCGAAAATCCCGACGCAACTCATCCGTTAGAAGTGTGGACGGGAATTAACTTTGGAATCGCTGCTTTTCTAGTGCAAATGGGAATGAAATCCGAAGCATTTAAGCTAACAGAAGCTGTAGTAAACCAAATTTACGAAAACGGCTTGCAGTTCCGCACTCCTGAAGCTATTACTGCTGCTGGAACTTTCCGCGCTTGTGTTTACCTCAGAGCAATGGCTATTTGGGCGATTTATTTAGTTATTTGATAGGTTCTCAAAAGGTAAGAGGCTATGAATTAATAAGTCATGAGTTGAAGCAGAAGCAATTTTTGACCGAAAATAATGGGATACAAACCCCGTCCTTCTAGGACGACTTTTTGGGTAGAATTAGAACATAGTCGCCATGGGGCATTGGGAGACTTTAAACGGACATGGAGGGAAGATAAGACTACCTTGGTAGCACCTCCCAGGGAAGTGTCAAGGAATCCTCGATCCTTAAGGAAGAGGAGCTTTGACCTAGATATTGTTTTTGTGGTCAAGAACTGACAACAGAGGACAGTTGTTAATGGTTTTTGCAGTATTTTATGCTTAATTTTTGGTAGTATAAAAAAATTCTTTCAATTATATCTTGATGAATATGCGAAAACCAAGCATTTATCAACGATAAAGGGAAGAAGCAAATATCTTGAAGTGCGGAGGGCTCAGCCGTGCAAGCCTATCGAGGGATAACAGCTCCCATGCTCCCA
>JBCBPQ010000464.1:0-3623 GCA_039820645.1 Cyanobacteria bacterium J06633_8
AGGCAAAAGGGTGAAGCGCGGTCTGTACAAATCAAGTAAAGGTTATTTGCTAAATGCTGACTGTAATGGTGCAGCAAATATAATCCGTAAAGTAGCGACAAAGCTAGGTCTAGAACTTAGTGGAATCAGTAGAGGTTGCTTAAGTCAGCCTAAGAAAGTTCGATTGTGGACTCTTCAGAAATCCCCTCGCCTTTAGGCAGGGGAAGCTTAACGACTTACAAAGCTACAATTCCTCTAGTGACTGGAGAGAATGATTATGCAAGTGCGATCGCTCTTTCTAGTGCCACCTACCAACTACTTGGTGGTGTAATTGGTCCTAGTATTGCTGGTAGCGTCGCCGCTTTTATCGGTGCAAGACAGGTTTTCTTTTTGGATGCCGTAACTTTCTTTTTCGCCGCAATATTAATTTTTACTCTCCCTGGTCAGTTAAAAGTAGAATCGAATCAACAGCTATCAAGTACAAGTGGTGGAACTTGCCGAGACATCAAAGATGGTACAACCCGCCTACTGAGTGATGCACCCATTCGATACGCACTCTTTATCCAGTTGGTTACATCTATTATGGGAGCGCAGATTTTGGTCAATACTGTTGGCTATGTCCAAGGGACATTAAAATTAGGAGATGTGCAGTACGGCTGGGTAATGGCTGCTTTTGGTATTGGCGCAATGCTGTCAGCAGTAGCTTTTGGTGCAATCAGTCAACGTTTTGCCCGCACAACATTTATATTGTTCGGCGCAGTTTTGATAATTTTATCTTTACTGCCTGCCAATTATGTTTCTTTAAGTCTATTGACAGATTTGCCTCTACTGCCTGCAAATTATGTTTCTTTAAGTTTATTGATGATTTTGTGGCTACTAGCTGGTTTTGGACAAAACTGTGTGAACTTACCAACCCAAACATTGATTGCAGATCGCATTCAATCTGATGCCCAAGGACGGGTTTACGGCGCACATTTTGCTTGGAGTCACTTGTGGTGGGCAATTTCCTATCCCTTAGCTGGATGGCTGGGAAGCCAATTTCCTGAAAGTGAATTTTTCTATGCCAGTTTCTTTGGTTTCGCATTGCTAGCTGTAGTACAACTTACCCTAAGTCCGCCAGTAGATGAAAATAACAGCAAAACATTTGGCACGAACACCTAAAGCACGCGGGAAAATGGTAGCCCCGCATATTTATATCGGGGCGGAAATTTGACACGTGCGCAAAGCTCGCCGGAAGAATCTTCTTCCGGCAGACTTTGCGAATTTATTCGCCGTCAACATCATTATTCAAAACATCTATATATTCTCTTAGTCGTTCCTGCCAATTGGGGACGTTTTTTAGTTTGTTTTTCTGAGACTGAGAAACTCTGAGATTAACAATAGATGTAAGAGGTTCCGATCTATCTGTGGTAAAACCTAGTTTGTGACCTTTTTTGAAACGACCAAAGTTATTTCTTGTCATTTTATACTTCCATAAGTATACTAATAGTATAACCACATTTGAGAGGTCGGTCAAATGGCTCGTAAAACGACCAGCACGTTCATAACAGAATTACCGCTAAAAGTTGACAGCCAAGTTGATAAGTTACTGACTAGTCGATTTCAGGCAGGTAGACAGCTTTATAATGCTTGTCTCAACGAGGGGTTGATTCGCATGAACTTGGTACGTGATTCAGAGCCATACAAGCAAGCCAAAAAACTGAATCGAGAGAAAGATAAAAAGCAGCGTAAGGAATTATTTAAAACAGCAAGAGAGCGAGTAAGATTTTCTGATTATGAGTTACAATCGTTTGCAACTTTAACCGCTAAATCCTCTCGATGGATATCAGCAAAAGTTGATTCCAATACTCAACAAAAATTAGCAACTAGAGCGTTTAAAGCGGTTGAACGCATATTGTTTGGAATGGCTAAACAAGTGCGTTTTAAAGTAACGTCACGATTTAAATCGGTAGAAGGGAAATCAAACAAGCAAGGTTTACGCTGGTTAAAAAATCAAGTCGTTTGGTGCGGCTTAAAAATCGAACCAATTATAGATTGGAACAACCCAGTAATAGTTCATGGGTTAAATTCACCAGTTAAATATTGCCGCATATTATGGCGTAATCTAAATGGTAAAAAGCGCTGGTTTATTCAATTAATTAATGAGGGTTTACCATATCAAAAACCTCAAAACTACGTAACACAAGGGATTATTGGACTAGATGTTAACATCGCGGCGGTTGCGTTTGTTGCTGACTACAAAGCTGGGTTATTACCATTTGCGGACAAAGTGCCAACCTTTGAACGTGATATAAAAGCGCTTCAAAGAAAAATGCAGCGTTCTCAAAGAATGCATAACCCAGAGAACTTTGAGCCTGACTTTGAGAAGAAAGTTGGTAATAAGATTGTTCGTAAAAAAGGCAAAGTTAAAAAAGGTCTCGAATTCCGACGAGAAAAAATGGGGCAGGCTTCAAACAAAACTAGCTCGTTTGAACACCCAACTAATCAATTAACAAAGCCTGCCCCATTTTTTAAGGAGTACGTCCGTAAAAAGCAATGGATAAAAACCAAAAACTATCGACAGATGCAAGCTAAAAAAGCGGAATTAGAACGTCGTAAAGCAGCCTATGCAAAGTCTCATAATCGTAAATTAGTTAACGAGATATTGCGTCATGGCAATCAAATTAAGACCGAAAAAGTAAGTATAAAAGGCTGGCAGAAACGTTACGGTAAGGCAATTTCTGCTAAGTCACCAGGATTTTTTCAATCAGAACTTAAACGCAAGGCTGAAAGTGCTGGCGGTTATTTTCTAACTTTTTCTACTCAAAAAACAGCGTTGTCACAAACGCATTTAGATGGCACTCGTATCAAGAAAAAGCTATCAGAAAGAGTGCATAAGGACGTTACAGGGATTCAACCTATGCACAGAGACTTGTTTAGTGCATTTTTGAGTAGATGCGTTTATAACGATTCGCTTTCATTGTGGGATGTTCAATGTGAGTATCCGGGGACGGAGCCGTTCTTATTGGACGCATGGAAGCAACATCAACAATCTGCAAACCTAGTAGCCGAGCGCGAAAGTAGGAGCGGTTATAGCTCCTCTGAGCAGATGTCCAATAAAGTGCTAGCCTCTAACCAGATAGCCATTAAGGGCGACAAGTTAGAAGGTAATGCCTGAATCCCCGTCGCTTTAGCGCGGGGAGTGGCTCAAACCCACTACGAACATCAAACCTAAAACTAAGGTGTGGTAAGAAGACGGGAGTTGCTCACCAGTATAAATTGAGAATGAATTTTATAAATTAGTCAGTAATCTCGTTTTTCTCAGGATGAATGTGAGTTGTGTTTCTTCTTGATAAAATGCCTGTGATTATGGGCGTAACGAGTTAAACTACTGTCGAAATGACGAATATCAATTATCTTCCCATAACCTATGCGCCTAGTTTAGGTCTAGCAATACATATGTATTATTTTGTCGTTCTTATCCTTGTCAAAAATGATTATTATGTAAGCAGCAGAAATAAATAAAGAAGAATAGTTTTATGTATAATGCAAATTCTCTGAAGGCAGAACTCAATGCAAAAGGGTGGCGATTGACACCACAGCGTGAAGTCATTTTACAGATATTTCAAAATTTACCAAGAGGAAAACATTTAAGTGCAGACGAC
>JBCBPQ010000465.1:0-3563 GCA_039820645.1 Cyanobacteria bacterium J06633_8
GAAACCGAATCTCAAAACTACGGTTACAAGTTCGGTCAAGAAGAAGAAACCTACAACATCGTAGCTGCTCACGGTTACTTTGGTCGTTTAATCTTCCAATACGCTTCCTTCAACAACAGCCGTAGCTTACACTTCTTCTTAGCTGCTTGGCCTGTAGTAGGTATCTGGTTCACTGCTTTGGGAATCAGCACCATGGCGTTCAACTTGAACGGTTTCAACTTCAACCAGTCTGTAATTGACTCTAGCGGTAGAGTTGTTAGCACCTGGGCTGATGTATTGAACAGAGCTAACTTGGGTATGGAAGTAATGCACGAAAGAAATGCACACAACTTCCCCTTGGATTTAGCTGCTGGTGAAGCTACTCCTGTTGCAGTTCAAGCTCCTGCAATTAATGGTTAATATTTGAATGATTGGAGACGTAATATCCACCCGTCTCTACATACATAAAAACGCCTTCCGGAGATTGGGAGGCGTTTTTTTGCTTGATATCATGTCTGAGTAATGAGTAAGGAGTAATGAGTAATGAGTAAGGAGTAAGGAGTAATGAGTAATAAGTAAGGAGTAAGGAGTAATCTGTTGGTGTCGGAATTTATTTTTGAAACGCAGAGTAACACAGAGGAAAGCGCAAAGGAGCGCTGAGTTATGGAAAATTCCAAGCTTATCCTGTGTCTATTTAAGTCAACGGAATTCAAGTTAGTAAAAATCGCGGTTTCTTCGGAAATTTATTCGATGAGGAATATATTTGAATATAGTTGAATCATTTTCCCAGAAGGTTACTGAAGGAAAAAACCGCAAAGAGGCGAAGAGCGCAGAGTTAAGAGGTAATGAGAAATATTTCGTTTTCTCGACAATTTAATGGTGCGTGACGGTAAGTTGAGATAATTTCTTTATCGTTGATAAATTATCGTACAGTACAGCACCCTACAAAAAATATACTAGTTGCGTAAATCTTAAATTGATAACTCCTCACTCCTAACTCCTAACTCCTTTAACTTTTAACCTCAATTTAATAAAATAAGATTCGTCATCTACCGATTACAATGCCAGACTTAACACCCAATTCCAGTTTTAGTTTGACTTTACGTTTAGAAATTCCCAATGAAATCGGGATGTTTGCTACCGTTACTAACGCTATAGCAGCTACTAAAGGTAATCTCGGTCAAATTGATTTGATTGAGCAAAGCAGACAGGTTTCAATTCGCGATATTACTGTTGATGCTGCCAGTACGGAACACGCAGACAAAATTATTCAAGCGGTTAAGGCGTTGCCGGTAATTAAGGTTATAGATGTCTATGACCGTACTTTTAATTTACATCGCGGCGGTAAAATCAGCATTGCTAGCAGAATTAAACTCAAGAGTATATCCGATTTGGCAATGGCTTATACTCCTGGTGTCGGACGTATAAGTAGCGCGATCGCTGAGAATCCCGAGGAAGTTTACAATTTAACGATTAAACAAAATACTGTTGCTATTGTTACTGATGGTAGTGCTGTTTTGGGTTTGGGTAATTTGGGAGCAGAAGCTTCTATGCCGGTTATGGAAGGGAAAGCCATGTTATTCAAAGAATTTGCCGGTATCGATGCTTTCCCCATCTGTCTTGCAACTCAGGATACCGATGAAATTGTTAATGTAGTGAAAAATCTGGCTCCGGTATTTGGAGGTGTAAATTTAGAAGATATTGCCGCACCTCGTTGTTTTGAAATTGAAGCAAGATTAAGAGAAGAATTAGATATTCCGGTGTTTCATGATGACCAACATGGTACCGCTATTGTTACCTTGGCTGCTTTATTCAATGCTTTGAAGTTGGTAAACAAGCAACTCGAAGAAATTCGCATTGTTATCAACGGTGCTGGTGCTGCTGGTGTTGCAATAGCAAAGTTGTTACGTAAAGCCAAAGCGAAAGAAATTTGGATGTGCGACTCCAAAGGAATTATTTCTACGAGTCGGAATAATCTAAATCAAGAAAAACGGGAGTTCGCAGTCAAAACTTCAGGAAAGTTGCAAGATGCAGTTAAAGATGCCGATGTATTTATTGGTGTCAGCGCTCCGGGAGTATTAACACCGGAAATGGTGAAGACAATGGCAAAGGATGCAATTGTTTTTGCAATGGCAAATCCCGTACCGGAAGTTCAGCCAGAATTAGTTAGAGATGATGTTGCCGTAATTGCTACCGGGCGTAGCGATTATCCAAATCAAATTAATAATGTATTGGCTTTTCCCGGAGTATTTCGCGGTGCTTTGGATTGTCGCGCAGCCACAATTACCACTGCAATGTATCTCGAAGCTGCAAGTGCTATTGCTTCTTTAATTAAACCTTCAGATTTAAGCAAAGAAAACATCATACCCTCAGTCTTCGACGAACGAGTATCCAGCGTAGTTGCAGGTGCCGTACAGCGTGCTGCCCGTGAAGAAGATATTGCCCGACGGTAAATAATTAATTGGGCATAGGGGATGGGGCATTGGGCATTGAAAAATAAGTTAGGAGTTAACAGTTAACAGTTAGCAGTTAAGAATAGTGAGTAATTAAGATTTCTTCCAATCCCCTATGCCCTATGCCCCATCCCCAATTCCCTATTCCTCACTCAAAAATTTAAGATAATCGTCACTCAATTCTTTAACTGCTGCATCGTAAAATTGTTTTCCGTGTTCTGGTGTTGCTAGTGCAGGATTTGAACCCATTCTGCCATCTGGGTAATGATTGCGAAAATCTATAGCGCTATAAATTTTATGTCCTCTGGGCACCTCCCCAGATAAAGTTGCTTGCTTTATCGATTCTGGATATAGGTATTGGGTTAAAGCAACTTCGGAAGGTGTGGCGTGAGAACCTTCTTCATCACCGTATAATTCCTTAGCTAATTTGTATACGGAACTGCACATAAACCAGTTTCCGACTTTGCATTTTACGTTGTCAGCGTTGGCTATACGTAAATTTGCTAAATCAAAATATGTTTCGGAAAAAGCAGCTTTGAGAGTAGCCATATTACCGCCATGTCCGTTGATAAAGTAAAACTTGGTAAAACCAGCTTTTACTAAACAAGTTATATATTCTTTGATAACTTGAATCATAGTACTCGGACGCAGGCTAATGGTACCGGGAAAAGCTGTGTGGTGAAGTGCCATTCCGACGTTGATTGTTGGTGCTACCATTGCTTGCAACCGAGTACCAACACCACGAGCTAAGGATTCGGCACATATTGCGTCAGTACCAATTAATCCCGTTGGACCATGTTGTTCTGTAGAGCCTATAGGAAAGATAATACCTTGAGATTGCTGTAGATATGTTTCAACTTCTTGCCAAGTACTAAGATGCAGTAACATTTTTTGATAATTATTATGTGTGATGTGAAGTACGTTGAACGAAATTCTACACTAAGAAGATAATGAGAGATATTGTCAAAATAACAGAAACCCGGTTTCTTGCTGATTTCACAACCAGATAATAATACTTTCACCAATAGAAACCGGGTTTGTTTGAGCGGAATTGAGAATAGTGCAAGAAGTGAATTTCATTGAATTTTTTCACTGAGGGCTTATTATCGAAATCTATCAGCCCTTATAGTA
>JBCBPQ010000466.1:0-3505 GCA_039820645.1 Cyanobacteria bacterium J06633_8
TATTAAAAGCCGAAGGCGATCTTGCAGAATTGCTGGGAAAACAAATAATTTATCGTATAACGTTGTAGAATATGACAATAACGTAAAAGTATTGCTAAATATACGTTGTATACGTTGTAAACGACATAAACTTCCATTACAATCAGCATTTATTAATATTCCTGACTGACTACGAAATAATCCGCGCTTAACTCTTTTTCCTTTATAATTTGCTTGTTTGTATAAAGGTTATGAGTCAATAAACGAACATTTACTAGTGTAACTTTCTTCAGGAAAAATCACTTTTACTCCGATTAATTCCGCTTTGTATTTGAGCATCGAAATAAATTAGTTAAAAGGTATTGATACAAAATTTTGGTTGTTACGTTTACCAAGATTAATTGATTGCTTCCACTTGTCATTATGACCAATTACTAGTGTCTCAATTTGGTTTGCTGCCAAGTAATCAATATAATCAGATTTAGGAAATAATCTTACTTGAGAAATATGATTAACCTTCGTCTTTACTAATAGGCTAGTTTTAGATGGATTAACAATTAACTTTTTCAGATATTTTATCCTAATTGCTTGAACCGTATAGGTACAAGGAAAACTACCAAAGCTCTTATGAAGATATTTTGGTATACCTAGCGGACTAAAAAAAAATTTTTGATTTTCTCTATATGACTGTATCGAACTAAAAAACCCTTGCCATGCTTCATTTAATCTAATTAAAACCTGTTGCGATACTTTGGCTGGTAATGCTTTGTAATCAAATGTATCCTGACAGAGTTTTTGAATTACATTGTAGTTCAAATATTTTTTATCAAAAATAAAGCTCTGTCTAATTAAATAGTTGGCATAATGATAAAGATTCTTAGCTTTAAAGCACAAATTGTCTATTTCTTTAAAATAGATATGATTTTTATTAATTATGTGCCTTTCTACTAAAAGCATTTATTAGTTGGGTATATTTTTATTAGAATTAGAATAAGAATATCATTTTCACCTTCAAGTTAATCAATATAAGTTATATATAGGAATCCGTTTTGGTTTTTGTTCGCGCAGCGTGGCGAAGCCATAATTATTGGTGTGGGTAGGCAAAAGGCTGTCTTGCAAGAGGCAAAAGGGTTTTAGAGAATTAAAGGGTACTGAGTTTTTTTCAATTTTCAAATAGGATTCCTATATATTAACAATTGTTTGTATTTGATTATATTTACGGCAAGCTGTTGCGATACACAAATCTGAGGCAATATGGAAGTACTTACACTTAAGCTTAAGTTTTTTAATAAATACACAAGGCGAGCATGATTACAAAGTTTCATTTCTTTGACAGTTTGAAAAATCCTGTATTTGCGAGGCTCTATGCGGCTCAAACTGCTAATTTATTAGGAGACGCACTGACTTGGGTCGGTTTGGCTCTGCTGGCTTTTGAGTTAGCAGGAGATAATAGCGCGGTTGTACTTGCCTTGGCATTGACGTTACGGATTACCGCCTTTGTCTTGCTATCTCCCTTGGCAGGTGCTTTGGCTGACCGTGTTGACCGCAAATCAATACTGGTGGGAACCCATTGTGTACGGATGGTAATTGTCAGTCTGCTGCCTTTTGTAACACAACTTTGGCAAGTGTATGTCTTAATATTTGCTCTTAACGTCTTTAATGCTTTTTTCACACGTAAATAACAGAGCTTGGTAGCCCCGCGCTTTTAAGCCGGGGTGGAAAAGCGATATAAGCAGATTTATCTGCCTAGAGGTTCAATGCCTATCGTGATGCGGGTCATTTATATAAGCCATCACTTTAGAAGTACTAACTTTGCCAGAAGTGTCATAGAAATAGCTCCTAGTCCAAAGTGATGGGAGTTTTTTTAGTTCTGGAAACTCGTCACGCAATAACTTAGAACTTCTACCTTTAAATGCTCTAATAACATTACAAATAGGTGTTTTTTCATCATATTCGACTAATAGATGTACGTGGTCTGTTGCAATTTCTTTTGCTTTAATAATCCATTCGTTATCATTTGCAACAGAATCAAGTATTTCTGATAGCCTTAACTTTACTTCACCTTTTAAAACTGGTTTTCTTCTTTTCGGTATCCAAACAAGGTGAACAGTGGCTAAACCCACCGAATGGTCGTTATGCCTATATCCTACAGAATCTTTTCTCATTTTACTTGGTTGATAGATTGACATATAACAACCATTAAGCTAACATGCGGAAATATCAACAAGCAAACCGTTTCAGGGGGTGATTTAATTGTTTGGTTGTCAGCAAGTATTAGTAAAAGCAGATAAAGAAACGCAAGCCATCATTGAATATCTTTGTCATCAATCTAATAACTTATATAACTGCACTGTCTACTATGCTCGGCAGATGTGGTTTAAGACTGGGAAGATTGTTAGCGGTTATGATTTAACTGCTCAGATGAAAACTAACAAGCATTTTAACGCTGGTTATGCTTCGTCAATGCAGCAAACTTGTTTAAATGTTGGTGAGGCTTTTAAGTCTTTTAAAAAGCTATTATCAAAAGCGTATATTGGAGAATTAAACCAAAAGCCTAAGCCACCAAAATATAGAAAGTCTGGTGGTTTATTTACTGTCACTTATCCTAAAAGATGGCTTAAATTAAAAAATAGTTTAATTAGGTTCCCATTAGGAAATCAAGTCAAAGCATGGCGCGGGAATATCGGACTTCTTTTTACCATTTCCAACTAATTTAAATTGGTCGGATATCAAAGAAATAAGGATATTACCTCGTAACGGTTGTTTTTATGCTCAATTTGTTTATAAAACTTCTGTTGAGCCTATAAAACTAAACAAATCAAACGTATTAGGTATAGACCACGGGTTGAATAACTGGCTTACTTGCGTCTCTAACGTAGGTACATCCTTTATTGTAGATGGTTTACATCTAAAATCATTAAATCAGTGGTACAACAAATCTGTAGCTAAAATCAAAGAAAATAAACCCCAAGGTTTTTGGTCTAAGAGATTAGCAAGAATCACTGAAAAACGTAATCGCCAAACGAGAGATGCTGTTAATAAAGCTGCAAGAATTGTCGTTACTCATTGCTTAGAAAATAACATAGGGACTCTTGTTTTTGGCTGGAATGAAGGTCAAAAAAATAGTAGCGACATGGGGAAGAAAAACAATCAAAAGTTTGTTCAAATCCCTACAGCAAAGTTAAAAACCCGTATTGAACAATTATGTGAACAATACGGTATTGAATTTGTAGAAACTGAAGAATCTTATACTTCTAAAGCTTCATTCTTGGATACTGATGAATTGCCTAAGCATGGTGAAAAACCCGACGGGTGGAAAGAATCAGGTAGAAGAGTAAAACGTGGTTTGTACAAATCAAGTAAAGGTTATTTGCTAAACGCTGACTGTAATGGAAGTTTATGTCGTTTACAACGTATACAACGTATATTTAGCAATACTTTTACGTTATTGTCATATTCTACAACGTTATACGATAAATTATTTGTTTTCCCAGCAATTCTGCAAGATCGCCTTCGGCTTTTAATA
>JBCBPQ010000467.1:0-3496 GCA_039820645.1 Cyanobacteria bacterium J06633_8
CGGTACAAGATGACCAAATGGTAATCACTCCTTGGACTGAAACCGACTTCCGCACCGAAGAAGAACCTTGGTGGGCTTAAACAGCAACCAGTTATCAGTTATCAGCTAGACTAAAAATTTCATAATTTCTTCTTGAGGTCACCGTTACTCCGCCGTGTAACGACGGAGACCGGCGTTCCCCGGTCAATTCTAATAACTGCTGGCTGTTAGCTGTATGAACCTTTAATACTGCTTCCTTAGCTCTTAAGACAAGAGCTAGTAACTAATAACTAACGACCAATTCCGACGAAGAGATGAGAAATACTTGTAGACAACGGTTAAATCGCGTATTTAAAGCGATTTCCAAAACATTGCTGGTGGCGATCGCCGCAGTGGCATTCTTTTTTACTAGCGATCTAGCACTTCCTCAAGCTGCTGCTGCTTATCCTTTCTGGGCACAAGCAAGCTATCCGGAGACACCCAGAGAACCTACAGGACGTATTGTTTGTGCCAACTGCCATTTGGCCGCAAAGAATACTGATGTAGAAGTTCCTCAGTCAGTTTTACCGGATACCGTATTTAAAGCGGTAGTTAAAATTCCTTACGATACCGATGTCAAGCAAGTAGGTGCTGACGGTTCCAAAGTAGGTTTAAATGTTGGTGCGGTGTTAATGTTGCCTGAAGGCTTTAAACTCGCTCCTCCCGAACGCATATCTGAAGAATTAAAAGAAGAAGTCGGGGATGTTTACTTCCAGCCTTATAGCGAAGAAAAAGATAACATCTACTTAGTAGGTCCGCTTCCTGGAGAACAATATCAAGAAATCGTTTTTCCAATTCTTTCTCCAAACCCCGCAACCGATAAAAATATCAAATTCGGTAAATATGGTGTTTACGTTGGTGGAAATCGCGGACGGGGACAAGTTTACCCCACTGGCGAGAATAGCAATAATAATATTGTCACCACTTCTGCTGCTGGTACAATTACCAAAATTGCGAAGGAAGAAGATGATTTTGGCGGTACAAAATATGCGGTAGACGTTCAGACTGCTGAAGGTGAAACCGTTACTACCACAATTCCCGCAGGTCCGGAATTGATTGTTTCTGAAGGACAAACAGTAGCCGCAGGTGAAGCTTTAACCAACAACCCAAATGTAGGTGGTTTTGGTCAGCATGATACGGAAATAGTACTGCAAAGCGCAGCCAGAGTTAGAGGATTAATCGCATTTGTAGCTCTTGTGATGTTAGCTCAAATAATGCTTATCCTTAAGAAGAAGCAAGTTGAAAAAGTTCAAGCTGCTGAAATGAACTTTTAAGCATAATTGTCATCTTAAATTATTCCTACACGGACAGGTGCCCAACCTGTCTTTTTTTTTATTTTTTGATAGATCAATGGAAAATAAATGAGAATAGCAGTTTTCAACTGGGTGCGATAAAAAAGTGACCTACCCTAGGGTAGGCTTTTTCAAAGCATGATTTTAAACGGAAATTATTTTATCAGCTAAGAAGTTTTATGTCCCTAACCTAGTATAAAAATCATCTCAAGTTGGTGTAACTATTTTTGAACTCATCTAAAGAATCAAAAAATACATCAAAAATACATAAATTTTATTTAGTTATTAAGATTATTGCAAAATGTAACAAATAATCAATCGAACAAGCTGGTCAAATTCATATTCAGTTGCCAACTACCAATGAATAAAACTGAAATTATCGTATTTTTTATCAAAATTTGGGTTTTGAATCACAACTATTATTTTTATGTTTTACGAGAAAAAACGGTATAAAAGTATATATTAAAGTCTTTAAAATTACAAAAATTATGACGAATTTATATTTAGTAAAGTTGGTAGACTATAAATTTTAACCAAGACTTACCTGATGAATATTAGAATTAACCCTGGTATTAGGATTTGAAATCAGTCTAACGTAAGATATAATCTACCCCTGAGAAGGTTGTTGCATGTCGCAAAGTAGGTTTTAGTCAACTCTTTGAAAAAAAAAATTATATTTAAAACAAAAAAATTAAAATTTTTATCAAAATTTTGATACAGTGAAAATTACCAACATAAGTAAAACATTGAACCTATCTTGACAAATCCTTCTATCTCCTGGGTCAACTTTGGCATATTATCGTTCTTTCACATTGAAGAGCGATATTCTATATCAAGCATTTTTCGGTTTTGCAAACCTTACAGAACTGAGTAATACGGCTTTAATATATGCTCGTTATTGTGATTGCTCAGTTTTCTTTGCCTCTAGCGATGCTCTTTGTGTAGCAGCAATTTTTGACTATTGTTTGTTTAACCCATAACTAGTATTATCGAATCAAACGCAATGAGCGGCAGTACATTCTTTAGTTCGGTTAATCAAAGTATTCGAGATAACTTCTGTTAATGTTCAGCTTCAAGGTTGTAAAGGGATGTTCAAGTCTGCGATAATCAATAAGCCATCAGACCCTTCCTTAAATGTAAATCTAGGTTGCAATCTTAAACATAAGCCTAGAGACTACCAAAAGGAGATTTTTGTCACGGTAGAATTTTTCCGAAGTCCAAGCAGAAGGCGACTTCGGAAATTCAAAGAAATTGATGTAGGTAAAAGTTTTGTTTTTCAATCGAATGCGAATGAATTTCCTCCCTTGTTTTAGCAGTTGTTATTTTTAATGAAGGCAGTTTAGTTAAAATAGGCAGAGTTGCATATCAAAGCTGTTAGGATGTATTTTCTAACTTTAAGGGCAACTTTTAGAATGGTGAGTTAGTCCATTAAAGGGATTTACCCACAGTAAAGCTGATAACTAATCCCTAGGGCAAAGCTGGATATTAAGTATGGTATTTAAGTATATGAAAGCAATTGCTTTTTACTTAAAATAGTTAAAATTCCTTGTCCTAGATATAGAAATTACCTTTATTGAGGAAGGTAAAAGGAAATTTGTCTTCATACTAGTTGTTAAATTAGGTGCAACGAATGGTACTGTAATAGAGTGGTCTATTTCTTTGTCAATTTAAGCGGTTAAACCAACTGCTTGACTTGCTGGCTCATAATCCAGTATTAAAGTCATACAAGCCTTTTTTCCCGCAATTATAGTTAGTTAAACAGGGTTAAACCTTGGGAAACTGTATGTAATTATCCTGCCTTCTGATTGGAAGTCTAAAAATTTGGTAGAGATTTCACGTGCTTTCTGCTTGGCTTAGACAAGTAAAGGCGCTATTTCAATAACAAGCGTCAACTTTCAAGTTATGAAACTTATTCAAGTATGTAATAGCTTGAGAGGCGATTGAGCAAGCTGATATTTTTCAGAGTTATCTTTTTATCCCTCTACTTTCTAGACTTCTTCTAGTATGAGAAGCGATTTTGTAAAAATCAATTTCTCAACTTGAAAGTATCGATAAGCAAGATAATACGCCAGATTGCGGCAAAATCCGACTAAATGTAGAGCTAAATCTCTGCATCATCTACCCCTCTGGGTAGACAATCGAACGCACATTTACAAGTAAAAGTTTTTCATTAATTGAAGGTCAAC
>JBCBPQ010000468.1:0-3469 GCA_039820645.1 Cyanobacteria bacterium J06633_8
AATGGCATAAATCCATAGGTTTTATAAGTAGGACTCTAGATTTTAGATTTAAATTACTAATCTAAAAGCTAGAGTCAATTAAACAAAGATTAACTGTATAACTGTTTGATTGTGCAAGGAGTCATTAGTTAATCTTTGTTTAATTGACTCTAGCTTTTAGATTAGTAATTTAAATCTAAAATCTAGAGTCCTACTTATAAAACCTATGGATTTATGCCATTTGATTTTCAATCGCCCAGCGAGCTAATTCGGTGCGATTGTGGAGGTTGGTTTTACCCAACATATTGGAGACGTGGCTTTCAACGGTACGCTGAGAGACGTTTAATTCTTCAGCGATTTCTCTGTTAGCCATACCTCTAGCCACAAACTGCACCACCTTTAGTTCTGTTGGAGTTAGCTGAACATCAAAGGGTACTTGGATGCGAGAGCCATTTTCGCCTCCTTTGGCTTGATGTTCTTTCCAACGAATTGTTTGTTTGAGGGAGGATTCAACTTGAGCTACGAGTTCTTCGGGTTCAAAAGGTTTAACCATATACACGTCGGCACCTTTATTTAAACCTTTCACTCTGTCTGCGCTTTGTCCCTTTGCAGAAAGGAAGAGAACAGGTATCCAACTGGTGCGTTCTGTTTGTCGGACTTGTTCTACAAAGGTGTATCCGTCCATTTCTGGCATCATCACGTCGCAAATAATCATGTCTGGAATTTCTTGCTCTAATATATCCAGAGCTTCCCGACCATTTTCGGCAGTGACGACTTCATATCCTCGGAATTCTAAGTAGTCTTTTACCAGCAAGATGAGATTGGGGTCATCATCTATGAGCAGTAAGCGTTTGTGATCTTTCATGCTGGGTTCTTTCATAGCAGTGGCACTTGTCGCGCGTAGATCCATCAAGGTCTTGAATAGTTATCCTAATTGGTGGATGATTGAGATGTTGTCCCTTTTCCCACTTACCTTGCCTAAGAATCGTGGAATTCTCAAAGGAGATTACCGCCTCCATTGAAATTTCACTATCAACTCCAAGAGCCACAGTAAGGATACGTAGAGCAATAGTATTTATAATCCGCTATTATATATCGCTTTCAAAGGTGCGGGCTAAAAACATTCCATCAAATAATAATATGCTTATGTGTTACAAGAGCAATATTGGGCGAACATACCTCTTGTGAAAACAACCCGCGCCTTTAGCAATTTTTTGCTTTTACGTATCCAACTGAATGCCTCCCTTTTGTTTAAGATTTTATTTCTTATTAAGGGAAGCTTTTATGGTAAGCAACTAACTTGCATTCGTCTCGAATAGCTTGGCTTTTTTTGTAAGCTTTTCGCGCTGTACTGTTAGGACGCATTTAATTACTTGGGTAATAAGCGAATAGTTACCACAAATAAACGGGGGATTAAGCTACTATTATTGGTCTAAAACAACCGCTCCTGCAAGTAGTTAGTTTTTTTTGATTGGGTTCCGTTGCCGATTTTTCCACTTGTACAGAGTCCATTTTGAGCTTAAATAGTCACTTTTTCAAGTATTTCTAAAACTTAAACTAGCTCCATTTGAGTAATGCCTAGGGTAATTAAAGCTAAAAATCATAGAAGTACACGTTGTTGATTTTTTGACAACCCTAAAGTTTCTATATAATTTATTAAGGATTTTATAGAGTAGAAGGCTAGTTGTTTTTTGTACTTGAAGGCTCGAATGAAACACTGCATCATCAGGCATAAAAGGGCAACATTTTACAGTTCTATAACAATTTCTTAGTTTTGCAAATAATCGCAAACCATATCAAACTCTACTGAGGAAGTTCCATAAAACCCGAAACTCCTGACAAAATTGAGCATTTATACTTAAAAAGACTCAAATAAAATCCACATAAAATTGTAGTTCGGAAACCCGTACTCTATAAAATATTGCCATCACAGGTCTGCCTTCGCTAAATTAGCACTCAGGAGTCGAGAGTGCTAATGAGGCAAATTTAAGTTATGGCAGCTGTATCTCTAAGCGTATCTACAGTAAAACCTTTGGGCGATCGCGTTTTTGTAAAGGTGAACCCATCAGAAGAAAAGACCGCTGGTGGTCTATATTTACCCGATACTGCTAAGGAAAAGCCTCAGGTAGGTGAAGTAGTAGCAGTAGGTGACGGTAAGCTCAAGGACGACGGTAACCGTCAGTCAGTTGATGTAAAGGTTGGAGATAAAGTTCTTTACTCCAAGTACGCTGGCACCGACATTAAGTTGGGTACCGACGAGTACGTACTACTCTCTGAGAAGGACATTCTAGCTATCGTTAGCTAGTTGTTAGTAGTTAGTGGTTAGTTGGATGCCAAAACGGCAGCCAACGGGCAATAAATAACAACATTTTTTAGAGAAATTTTGCGGAAGGTACAAGTAGAGAATTATGGCTAAGCGGATTATTTACAACGAAAACGCTCGCCGTGCTTTAGAAAAGGGCATGGATACTTTGGCTGAGGCTGTGGGCGTTACCCTTGGGCCTAAAGGTCGTAACGTAGTATTAGAGAAGAAGTTTGGCTCACCTCAGATTGTTAATGATGGTGTGACCATTGCTAAAGAAATTGAATTAGAAGACCATGTAGAAAATACTGGCGTATCTTTGATTCGTCAAGCTGCTTCCAAAACTAACGATGCTGCTGGTGATGGAACCACCACCGCTACAGTTTTGGCACACGCAATGGTTAAAGAAGGTTTGCGGAACGTTGCAGCTGGCGCTAACGCTATTTCCTTGAAGCGCGGTATTGATAAAGCAGCAACCTTTTTGGTTGGAAAGATTGCCGAACAAGCGCGTCCAGTAGAAGATTCTAAAGCTATTGCTCAAGTTGGTTCAATTTCTGCTGGTAACGACGAAGAAGTCGGGCAGATGATTGCTCAAGCAATGGATAAGGTGGGTAAAGAAGGGGTGATTTCCTTGGAAGAAGGGAAGTCTATGTTCACCGAGTTGGAAATTACTGAAGGGATGCGCTTTGATAAGGGCTATATCTCTCCTTATTTCGCAACAGATCCAGAGCGTATGGAAGCAAATTTCGATGAGCCTTTCATTTTGCTCACCGACAAGAAAATTGCTTTGGTACAAGATTTAGTACCCGTTTTAGAGCAGGTAGCTCGTTCTGGCAAGCCGTTAATAATTATTGCTGAAGATATTGAGAAAGAAGCTTTAGCTACCTTAGTTGTTAACCGTTTGCGCGGAGTACTCAACGTAGCTGCTGTTAAAGCACCTGGATTTGGCGATCGCCGTAAAGCGATGTTGGAAGATATCGCTGTATTAACTGGTGGACAGCTAGTTACAGAAGATGCTGGTTTGAAGTTGGATGCTACCAAGATAGATATGCTTGGTAAAGCTCGCAGAATCACCATCACCAAAGACAGCACCACCATCGTAGCTGAAGGTAACGAAGCAGCAGTTAAGTCTCGCTGCGACCAAATTCGCCGTCAAATGGACGAAACCGAATCTTCCTACGACAAAGA
>JBCBPQ010000469.1:0-3461 GCA_039820645.1 Cyanobacteria bacterium J06633_8
ATGCTGGAGTTGCCATATTAGTTGCTTTAGGGGTAGCAATGACGGGTACAAATCCATCGCGAGCGGAGTATGAAGAATACGCTACGGGAAGATTAAGTGAGTATTTAAAGGAACAAGGATGCAGCAAGACTCCTAGTTTTTTAGATAATATTATTAAATTCGACTGTGCAAAGGCTATAGATTCAGCTAGTCCTCAGATTAAACAGGTAATCAAGGCATCTACTCAAAAGCATGATTATGTGTTGTTTAGCATTTACCGCACAAATTTACAAATAAACTCTCTTCTACCGAGCTATCAATTTGAGACTATAGGAGCATTAGACAACTTCTTTACCTATAAAGCAGAAAGAGAATGAGGATAGTAGAAAGTAGTAAGTCAATTTATTTTCACTTTGTCACTTAGTGGTTTCATCCTAATACAAGCACTAGTGGTTGACCACATAAGTTATGAGGGGTAAACATCAATTTGATTGAAAATCGAACAATCCTCTAAACCCTCTTCCCTCTGCGTCCTCTGCGCTCTCTGCGGTTTTTTTTATAAACCCTGAGAACCCATCAAAATTAATGTGGTGAAGTACTAGTAGTATTCGACCACATAAGTTATGAGGGGTAAAAATCAATTTGATTGAAAATCGAACAATCCTCTAAACCCTCTTCCCTCTGCGTCCTCTGTCTTGGAAAGTTGCTCTTGGGGGAAACCCCCAAGACCGCACTTTCCGCTGCGCTCTCTGCGGTTTTTTTATAAACGCTCTCGACCCTGCAAAATTAATGCAGCTCCGTAGGTTGGGTTAAGTGAAACGCAACCCAACTCGGGTGTTGGGTTACTCTACGAGAAAGCTCCGCTTACATGACCTTCAACCCAACCTACAAATATCATTGTGGCACCCCTCATAACTTATGTGGTCGAGTACTACTCCCCACTCCCTTAAAAATATTGTAATATAATCGTATTACACATTAATACATAATAAATGCAGCGACAGATACTAGCAGCTTACGATAGCGAAGGTATTTTTATATATCAAGCGTTTAAGCCTTCTATAGCTGAGGAAGCTTTACGCAAAGGAACTTTTGGAAAAGGTTTTAATTTGGAGAGAATGACCTGGATTAAGCCCTCTTTTGGCTGGATGCTTTATCGTTCGGGTTATGCTACAAAACACAGACAAGAATCTATTTTGAAAATCAAACTTACTCATCAAGGATTCCAAGAGATTCTTGAACAAGCGATACCGACATCATTTGATAGAGATATTTTTGCATCAGAGAGAGATTGGAAAAGGAGTTTAGACAATTCTGAAGTCAGATATCAATGGGACCCGGATAGAGATTTATCATTACGACGTTTAGAACATCGTGCTTTACAGTTGGGAATTCGTGGTAGTGTGGTTCAAAATTATGTGAATAATTGGATTTTGGGGATAGAGGAAGTTACTAACTTAGCTCATGAAATTCAAAATGCTTTCAAAAATAAATCGAAATTACCAGAGGTTCCACAAGAGAAAGCTTATCAAGTGAACGAGCAAATCCAGATAACTTTAGGGTATAGATAGATGGTAATTGGTAATTGGTAATTGGTAATTGGTAATTGGTAATTGCTAACTGTTCACTAATAACTGATTAAAATCTTGCTTCATACAACAATCTAAACTCACCAGCTTCATAATCATAAACGAATCTTGCAGAAGAGTTTTCGTTAATGTCTTTTAATCCGGTAAAGGAAGGAAATACCTGCAATCTTGTTAACCCAATTGATTTACCTAAAGAGTTTATGGGTTTTTGAGCTTGATACAAAAATTCTTGGGTAAGTTCGGTTTCTAAAGGTGCTACCAAGTAATCTAATACTAAAGATTCGAGTAACTCCGTTTCGTTTCCACTGGTAACTTGCTGTTCGAGCTTTTGTAAAGCTGCAAAGGTACGGTTCCCGAGTAATGATAAAATTTCACCATTGTTACGACTGGGTGTACTTGTTAATTGAACAGCAGGGTTATCAAGTAAATCTCTAGTTTGTATACTTACTTTACTATTAGCATTAATACAGTTAGCAATTGTTCTTAATTTTGTTCGGGATTTGGTAACGTTTGTTCCTAATTCAGATACTCGGATACCTTTTTCAAATGAAGCGCAAGCATTACCTGAAGATGTACTATTACCTAAAGATGCTAACAACTGCTCTGCTTCCCCATTAACTACAATTCTAACGTCAATTTGTTCTGGGTTGGCAGGTGCTGCTACTGGGTCTCGAATTTCGGAGTCTTGTGCTTCGAGTTGGTCAAATGTTGGAGCATCAACTACGGTAGTTTGTACTTCTAAATCGAGTTGAGGATTAAATAAACTACGATTGGGTAAGAAGGTAACAAGTTGTTCTTTGTCTCTAGTAATAAAAAATGAGTTTTCTAGGAGAAATAAGCTTCCTCGTCTGAGTTCTATTTCTCCGTCTCCCCGAAGATTATTTAAACCACCATTTAGTGTAACGTCTCCTGCGATGCGGAAGTTAACTCGTGGTAAAGTACGAGTAAATTTAAATCCGGGACCTAAACTAACTTCAAAATTTTGGAATGTAGGGTTAATAGGAAGATTATTTGTTTGTGGTTGTGGATTTAGTTGTTTGGATTGTTTGGATTTACTTACTGTTTGATTATTTGAATTATTTACTACTTCTCGCGATTGATTTCTTAATTCTTCTGTATTTTCTGCTTCTTCTTGGTTTAATTGTGGTATTGAAACTCGACCGCTTTGTAATGCAAGTCTTCCACTAATTACAGGATTTAATACTGTACGAGAAACTTCAATATTGGCATCAATTTCACCTCTGTATAGTCCTTTTAATTTAATATCGTCGGGACCTAATACAATACTTAAAGGTTGAGTTGTTTGGGGTTGGAATAAAGGTAAATTACCGGTAATAACAAAAGGACTTTCTGCTAAACTACCCGATAGTTCTTCGATTTGAATAATTTCGTTGGCTAAATTAGCTTGACCGGTAGCAGTTAATTTAATTTCGCTATCTAACTGCTTGGTTTTAACTACGGCATTATTAATATTAATTGCAGAAGTTGCAACTAAATCATTCAATGCTCCTCGAATTGTATCAGCGTCGGGGTCTAATTCGCCGTTGATAGCAATCGCAACTTCTCCGTTTCCACCAACCCACTGTAATTGATTTTGCGTGAAAGCATCTAGTAAAGCAAAAGCTTGGTTATCGATTTTAGCTTGTACAGCAACGGTATTCTGACGATTTGGCTGTAATGGATAAGCAACCGCAGCATCAACTTTAACAATAGAGTTAGGAGTTGTAACAAGTCTTCCAATAGAATCAATATAGTTGAAATTCCCAGCTAATTCTCCCAAAGGTTTTTTGTTGATGGTACCGTTAGTTAAGGAAAATGCACCTTGAGGAATATCTGGTCTAAATGCAGTTCCACCAAGGTTTGCCTGTAAATTAAATGTACCACCGACATCAA
>JBCBPQ010000470.1:0-3447 GCA_039820645.1 Cyanobacteria bacterium J06633_8
GGAAAACTGGTCGCTTTCTTTAGATTTACAGATTATCCTGCAAACTATCAAAGTCATTTTGGAAAAGAAAGGAGCTTACTAAATACAGAAGTGTTGCTGTAAGGAAGATCCAAAAAATAAATTGTCCCACCGTCGGTGTCGCCTGAAAGGCGACACCGCCACACGTCTAGGTTTTGTCCGGGATGTTTGTAAAACGGTGGGACAATTTATTTTTTGGATCTTCCTTACAGCAACACTTCTGTATTTAGTAAGCTCCTTTCTTTTCCAAAATGACTTTGATAGTTTGCAGGATAATCTGTAAATCTAAAGAAAGCGACCAGTTTTCCATGTAGGTTTTATCCAAATTAATCACTTTCTCGAAGTCCATAATATCTGAACGCCCGGAGATTTGCCATAAACCCGTAATGCCAGGAAGAACTTCTTGGCGAATGAAGTGGTGGTTGGAAAACTTTTGTACGTCTCTTACAGGTAGAGGGCGAGGACCAACTAAACTCATTTCGCCCAAAAGAACATTAAATAATTGAGGAAATTCATCTAAACTATATTGACGAAGAAACTTGCCAACTCTGGTAATGCGTGGATCATCTTTGATTTTGAAGAGAATTCCGTCTTGAGTTTCGTTTTGTGCTTCTAACTTTTTTTGTAATTCATCTGCATTCGTCACCATTGTGCGAAATTTCCAGACTTTGAAAGGCTTCCCATGCAAACCAACACGAGTTTGCTTATAAAATACAGGACCGTGAGAATCTAATTTGATCAGTAAGGCAATCAACAGATAAATTGGTGATGCCAATAAAATGAACAATGCCGAACTGCAAAAATCAAAATACCGTTTTGTCCAGAAATCACTTCCTGTAATAGCTGGGGGCATAAAATTTAATACTGGAATGCCACCAAGCATTTTTAATTCTAATCTTTGTTCTACTGCTTCTAACTCAATGGGCAAAACATGCAAAATAACGCCAGCATTTCTTAACTTCCAGTAAAGGTACATTCGGTTTTCTATTGACTGCCAAGAGCAAACAAATACTTCTGCCACTCCTAAACTAGTAATCTCTTCTATCGTAGTCGATAAATTTCTCAGCGAGCTTGAAATTGAATTAACGTCTTTCCAACCTACAAGATTGTAACATTTTTGTTTTTCTAATAATTTTCTGGCTTTTTCTTTTTCTGCTTGAGAGCAGATTATATATGTCGGACAAGTAATTATATTTTCTTTTCTAAGCCTTAGAATAGAAGTATTTACAAGAAATCTTCCTAAGCTAGTAAATGCTATACTCAAAAGCCATAGTGCAAGAAATACTCCTCTTGGAAATAAATTATTTTGCAAGTAAAGATATTCAAAAAGTAATAGTAAAAAATAGGAAAATGTGATTGTTTTGCTTAGGCTATAATAGTCGCGCCGTTTTTCTCCCGCTTCATATAAACCTTGAGTTGCAATCATACAAATTTGAATAGCAATAGTTGACAAGATGAAAAAGAAATTGTCTTGCTCAAACGAATCAACATTAGAGTTAAAAATTTTTAATTCTGCTATTTTCCAAGCTATTCTCAAGCATATTCCGTCTACGATTACAAGGGCTATTCTACGAAGCCATATTGCGCCAACTCTCTTACGCAATTGTGTTAAAGATGGAGCGCGTAAATCCAAGACGCTATGATTATCTGATAACTCACTAACAAAAGACATAATTATTAATAAATTTTTGATTATTTCTATACATATTATAATTAAAAATTGTGACATCATTGTGGCACATTTAAAAATTAATAGCCGTAAAATAATTGTATATTTTACGGAAATAGAATCAAAGAACTTATGCCTTTTTATTAGCTTTAAATACTTCTAAGTATATCTATCAATCAAATTAAATAAGTAGGTCGGCACAAATAAACATAACGATGTAACAAAATGTAAATAGCCTTGAAAACGTTGCGATTGCTTCGTTTCACTTCCTTCAACTCGCAATAACATACCTTGATTTTTTAACGCCGACTTACTTAATCTTTGTATTAAATATAATGGACAAAAAAAACTGCGTACATAAATGACGCAGTTCAAATAGAAAAAAACAAATATATATCTATAGTTTGATTTAACTATATTTAAAAATATAGATACATATTCGATAATTTTTTATTATTACTAGAAAATAATCATGATAATTGAATTAATATTTAAAACCTCAAAGAAAGCATTTGAGTTACATCATTAATTAGCGGCTTGGTGCAGCATCAAAAGCACGAGCCATAGCATTCCAAGCAAATTTACGTTTTCCGTCTGCGTCCAGTGGTAAAGGTCGAACCGATGCACCATCTTCTCGAGGCTGAAATTCGTTCAACCAACTATGTTTATCGTTTAACCCCCAAGTTAAAACCGCGATTACTGCTGGTTGTTCCAATACAACTTTCAAATAATTGCTGTAAGCTTTAGCAACTATTCTGTCCCGCACTTTAATGTCAAGGGGTAAATCTTTATCTGTAACATCAAGTTCCGTCACCATTATTTTTAAACCCATGTCAGCAACTTGGGCTAGAAAATCTTTTAATATCTTATGATTGAATCTAGTTTCGCTGCCATCTAGATGAGCTTGCAACCCTAAAGCATGAATGGGAGTTCCTTGAGATTTTAAACGCTTTAAAAGTTTGATAACGGCATTTCGCTTAGCTTCGTCTTCGGGGCTGTCGTAGACTAAACCATAATCGTTATAAACCAACATTGCTTCTGGATCGGCTTGATGAGCTAAACGAAAAGCAAGGTCAATATAATCTTCTCCTATAAACTCCAACCACGGCGTTTTTCTTAAACCGTTAGGATGCCCATCTATTGGTTCGATAGCTTCATTAACCACATCCCAAGAATGCATTTTTCCTCGATAACGTCCTACAACCGTATTGATATGTTTTTCAAGAATATCTTTAGCATTTTTACGGTTGACTGTTTTTTCAAACCAAGGAGGTAAAGACATGTACCATACTAATGTATGTCCCCGGACTTTCATTCCATGACTGCGGGCAAAACTATACATTACATCAGCCGCAGCAAAATCAAAGGATTCAGGGGTTGGACGCAATGGTTTGGGGTAAACGTGCCATTTAAATCCCCATTCTGAAACTAATATCGAGCATTCTTCAATTAGACTTCGAGCATATTCTTTATCAGTTGCAAGCAATGGGTGTCGTATAGCTGTACCAAAAAGTATTTTTTTGTTCGCAGCACGTTCTTTTAAAGATTTATCCCCAGGATATTTAATACATTCACAATCTGGGTCGTCTAAAGCAAGTATCTGCTGACGTTTTAATTCTTTTTTACCTATAATTACTGCACCCATTGCTGTTAAACCACCTATAGCAGCTAAAAAGCCCCGTCTATTTAATAATTTTTTTTTTGACATAATCACTTCTTAAGCTAGCTTGCGAAAACCCAGCTTTTGTTGAATAACTAAC
>JBCBPQ010000471.1:0-3400 GCA_039820645.1 Cyanobacteria bacterium J06633_8
GTTATTTTTATTAGACGATTTATTTTTTCTGAGTGTTTTGGTTGTTCGGTGGGTAGTAGATGCTGTTTTATCATGATTAATTTCCCTGTGTGTTTTACTTTTATTTTCTTTCACACAAGAAAATTCATCAGTTACGTTTTGCGAACGCGCCGCTACCAATTCGCTCAAACGTAGTAATTTCTCAGGTAAAAATTTGGAGACTGTTTTCACCTGGCGAGTTTGTTGTGTCCACAGGTCAGTTTCTGATGCCGGAAGAGATAAAAATCCTCCTAGTGGACTTTCTATAGTTATTTTGGTTTCCTGCCCAACCTTGCGAATCTGCTTTATTACAACAGATTGACCGTACAACGGATGGATAGGATTAGTAATGGTTACACAACTTCCCAAAAGAGAATTGGAGTTATGTGCAGTCTTACTATATCGTCCCTACGATTCAAGATCGGGTATGGCAATGCTTAGTCAAGTATGCTATAGAGCCTGCTCACGAAGCAACATTCCACGCAAATAGTTATGGGTTTAGACCTAGCAGAAGTGCATTCGATGCCGCAAAACACCTGTTTACACTCTTGAGATCCAATTCTAACGGCTACAAAAAGCTAGTTCTGGAATTGGATATTGAGAAATGTTTTGACCGAATAAATCACACTCAGTTAATTAAAAAAGTGATAGCTCCGAGTAATATAAAAACTGGACTGTGGAAGTGCCTGAAGGCAGGTAACAATATTGATCTTGTCGAACAAGGCACTGCTCAGGGTGGGGTAATATCACCACTGCTAGCCAATATAGCAATTAACGGTATTGAGAAAATCGGTGAAACAAGATGTCCCAAAAGATATCACAAAGTAACATCCTGCATTAGATATGCTGACGATATGGTGTTTGCGCTAAGACCGGATATCCCAGAGCATTCCCCCGAACTCATAAGAGCGCAAATTGACGAGTTCCTAGCTTTAAGAGGACTCAATGTTAAAGAGTCTAAAACTCACCTAAAAGCCTCGACAGATGGTTTTACTTTTCTTGGTTGGGACTTCATAGTCCTACCTAATCACAAGCTAAAAATCTTTCCCTCTAAAGAAGGATACGAAGCTATGAGAAACAAAGTAAAGAAAATCGCCAACTGCTCCAATTATGGTGCTAAAACCAAAGCCGAGAAGATCAAAAGAGTAACCAGAGGATACCTCAATTATCACAGGTATACTGATCGCTCCATCATCGACTCAAGGTTGTGGTTCCTAAATCATGCTACCTTCAAGAAGTTTATGAAGGAGAAGAATATGTCCAGACAGGACGCTAACGTTCTGATTCGCAAGGCTTTTCCCGATGTAAGCTTCAGCGAAAGTTCCTACATAAAGATACAAGGTGCCAGATCCCCGTTTGACGGCGACCTAGTATATTGGAGCAAACGCAACAGTAAAATGTATGACGGATACACAGCCAAAGCTTTGGTTAAGCAAAATCATTCATGTGGGATGTGTGGGTTAGCTTTTTCATCGGATGAAAAGGTTGAACTACACCATATTGATGGCAAGCACGATAACAACAAACAGAAGAATCTTGTGGCTGTACATCAATCTTGCCACCAATACCACCACATGAGCAAGGATTTATCCTAGTTGATCGGGAGCCGGATGCTACCAAAGTAGCACGTCCGGATCTAAATGAGAGGTGCGGGAGGCAATACTCCCCATCGACTCAACCAGAATTCTATTTCATGTAGAAAAAATTTTCTCGTATTTATTGTGAATAAGTTTTTCGGTAATTAAAACTCTGCTTGTAAGCTTTAGATGTGATTTTTTCGGGGAATAGGGAATGTATAGTAATATTTGTCAAAATCCTAAGATTCTAAGTTTAGTTTCCAATAGCTTGCCTGCGAGAATAAATCTCTTCTAGAAGTAAATCTCGTAGTTCATTGGCAATATCCGAGGGCGGATAACCCGCGAGCGCACGTCCTATTAGCCTTTCTGCTTCTCGTAATTCTGAACATTCTACAGCAAGCATTGCAGCACTTCGATGAAGAACGGATCTAGTAGGTTCAAGGTCTAATAAGTTCGCCACTAGGTTTGCGGCAGCTTGTTCTTGAGCAAAGGCAGCTTTGGTTAACTCGTTGGCAACGGTGGTATCACCCCTTTGACGGGCATTCACTGCTTGGTCAACAAGTTCCATTGCTTCTCGATGTAAAATTTCTACGTCTTGCATTTTTCTATTGTGCGGGTGCGCGGTGTACCAAATTCAACGACGCATACGTAGCCAGGAGACAAAGTATCCGACGGGCTAATCTGTTCTAGTTTCATTTTAACTCTTGATTCAACAATGCTTTTGGAGCCTCTACGAATACCGGAGACTTCGAGACGAGCCTTTCTTTGAAACAAAGTGCTTGGGTTGTCAATAGAACCTAACCAAAAATCAAAGCCAAAATTTTTTCCTTTGATAGAGCGCTCAATTACGGTCAGACCTGTAAGATATGGCATAATAAGTGCGGCAATTCCATAGGCTCCATACTCCGTGGCAACTTCTTGATCGGCATTAAAGCGACGTATAGTGTCATTAATCGGATTCCATTGCAGTTCGACCTCAGTGTCTTGTATACCATTGATTTGAAGGTTGACACGAAAAGGATGATTTTGGTCGTCCAAACAAACTGCCGCAGCGTCTCGGCAGGTAGCTCCGAAGGTCAGCGACCATCCAGGTCGTTCTGGCTTGGATCGACAAAGGTCATCTAGCTGCAAAAGCTCTGGTATATTATTTATCATTAATAATTAAAACTATTGCAGTTTTCCATATAGCAATTTCTTCAATATCAATACCACATTTGAGAGCAAGGGCTGCAACTGTTGCTTGAAAATATGGGTAGCGTTCACGCGGCTAGGGTCGCTACCGTAGGTATTGCGTGGGTCTGTGCGTGATACGGATGCTCTTGTATCCGCTTGTCCGCAGGGCAGGTTACTGACAATAAAATGAGTTAATTTTGGGTAAGAAATTCTATTTCATGTAAAAATAAAATTTCTCGTATTTATTGTAAATAAGTTTTTCGATAATTGTCCTTTGCCCAGTTCTTTGCTTGCTTAATAGTCCACATGGGTTCGGGTGGTAATGATGGTACATTATTTAACTGACGCAAGAAAGTAAAATCACCTGAAACTTTCGCAATAACTTGAGCTATAACTTTGCAACAACGATACGGATATTTAACGACTTGCTTTTCACTAAAGCGAATAACCACCCAATTATTTTGAGTAAAAAATTGATTTCTAACATTATCTTTTTTTTGGTCAATACAATGATGTGGTGCTTTGGTATTACCTACATATGGTTCGTCAATTTCTATATCGTTGTTGCAAAGTTATAGCTCAAGTTATTGCGAAAGTTTCAGGTGATTTTACTTTCTTGCGTCAGTTAAATA
>JBCBPQ010000472.1:0-3373 GCA_039820645.1 Cyanobacteria bacterium J06633_8
CCCCTGTTCGCAATTACATCTTTAATATTACTGATACGTCTTTATACAAAGCCCCAGAGCTTACAACAAGTAATAAATCTGAGTTTATTTCAGAGTGTAATGTTTGTTGTGATGCCTGGTTGGTTTCACTCTCTGAAGGCATTCACCTCATCCAACATTACTCTTGTAGATAATTTACCACCGATATCCTCAGTATCGTTGATGTTGATGACGTTTATGTTGATAACCCTGCGTCCCCAACGATTACTGAAAGCGACTATACTCGTCTGGATAGGTGTTGCTGGCCCTATTTTAACCTACTTCATTTTTCACCCAGAAGAACTATATTCCCTACGAGGGCTAGATTTACTCATCTCCTTCGGGCCAGTAATGGGGACGCAAACTGCACTGATTTTTTTACATAATCGTCTCCAATCAATGGTGGAAAGCTTGTATACCGAACGTCTCCAGTACTATGCTCAAATCATAGAGCGGCAGAGTATTCGCCAAAAGGCTTTGGAACAAGCTTTTGCCCAAATTCATAATGGACCACTGCAAACCCTAGCGCTACTGCAAAGAGATGTGCAAAGGGGGCAGATATCTCAAACAGAATTTTTACAGCGTTTGAACTCACTCAATACTGAAATTCGCGCAGTCGGGCACAGTCTTACAGATAAAAATAATACAGTTATCAAGCCAGTAAGCTCGCCAGAAACTTTAGAATCTGCTACTTCTGAAAATTGTCTTCGCTTGGGGGAAGGAACCTCTATCGACCTAAATCTTCCCTTGCATAATTTACTTCACGAAGTATATTCCCTAACTCTCAAACGCAATCTGCCTTGCTTCCAAACTATTCGAGTCAAAGTACGGAATTTTGCACCGATTACTCATCCTTCCTTAAGCTTGGAAATGAAACGCGACTTGTGTTTGTGGTTGGAGGAAGCTTTGTGTAATGTAGGTAAACACGCTCGTGGTGTAACTCGAATTGTGGTTACGGGGGAAGAACGTGAGGGTAATTATATTCTTAAGGTACAGGATAATGGGTGTGGTTTAAAGCCAGGAAAGGAACAACAAGGTACAAAACAAAGCCATTTATTAGCGAAAAGATTGGGAGGAGAATTTCGTCGGGAGTCTTTAACCAAGGGAGGGGTAAAAAGCGAACTATCTTGGAAGGTAGGAGAATTGCCGAAAAGTGCAATGATTAATGGTTAGAAATTACCATCTTGTTTGTCCGTAACTGTCAATGATTTCCTTTTGAAATTGAATGATACTGAAATTGTTGAATTAAACAACGATTAAATCAATTCAAAAAACAAGGAGAAAATCATGACTTATACAACTCAAAACACCAGCACTCGTCCCACTGTTAGTCTTGGTAGTACCGGTCAAGATGTAAAGGATTTACAAGTAGTCTTGAATGCAACTGTTGCTGATAATAGTTTAGTAGTTGACGGAGTATTTGGTAATCTGACAAAAGAAGCTGTCATGGCTTTTCAAAAAGAATATGGTTTAACCATTGATGGAATTGTTGGTTCCCAAACTTGGGCTATAGTAGATACAATTGATGCTTCTGAAAACGATACAAATTCTCGTCCCGTTCTGTGTTTTGGTAGTAAAGGTTCAGATGTTGAATATCTACAAAGAAGGTTAAATGGGATTGGATTTGGTTCTTTAGTAGTTGATGGAATATTCGGTGTAGCAACCGAAGAATCTGTGAAGAAGTTTCAAAAGTATTATGGTTTAACTGTAGATGGAATTGTTGGTAGTCAAACTTGGGCTAAATTAGAAACTATCGATGTTTAGAGTTTAATTTAATCATCAATCTTAATATTGGCAACCGCTAATTTTTCATCGCTATTCACTATTAAATTAATGCTATTAATAATCAGCAGCTAATTAAAATATGCTGTGTATTTAAATGTAACCCTGACTTATGAAAAATTAAGTTGGGGGTTTTTGCTTTATAGATATTTTTTTATTTATTACCGAAAAGTGCAATGATTAATGGTCAAAAATAACAACAGGCTTTTTCTGTAACTGTCAATGATTCCCCCTTGAAATTAAATGATACTGAAATTATTGAAGCAAACAAATAAATTTCAGCACTATTGCAGTGAAAAATATCAAATCTTCCCAGGCTGACGGTTACAACATCTTATTTATATTTACAGATCAAGAAAGATATTTCCGTCAATTACCTCAAGGGGTAACTTTACCCGCACATGAGCGTTTACAACAAACTGGTATTAATTTCCATAACCATTACACTTCGGCTGTAATGTGTACATCATCACGCTCGGTACTTCTAACAGGGCTATCGACGACCGTCAATGGTATGTTTGAAAACACCAATGCGCCCTATGTTTCTAATCTTTCCACTGATATTCCTACTTATGGACATCTATTACGCAAATCTGGTTATTACACTGCTTATAAAGGAAAATGGCATCTAAACCGTAAATTTGATTCCACTAATAAGCCTGTAAATTTAACCAAAGTCATGGATAATTATGGCTTTTCCGATTACGATTACTACGACCCTGGTGACATTATTGGACATACTTTAGGAGGATATCTTCACGATAATTTGGTTGCAGGAAGTGCTATTCGTTGGTTAAGAAATCGGGGACGGGTTCTCAATGATGAAAATAAACCCTGGTGTTTGACAGTTAGCCTTGTTAATCCCCACGATGTGATGTATTTCAATACAGATGCAGAAGAAGAAAACCAACAAGATACTGGCAATCTAATCTTGGACATAGCTTCTTCACCTGGTCACAAACTTTACCAGACTAAATGGGATACACCTTTACCTAGTAATTTATACCAACCTTTTGATGAACCCGCTCGTCCCCAAGCTCATGGTGAGTTTGATAAAATGTGGAGCTATGTGGTAGGTGCAGTTCCTCCAGAGGATGAGCCTTGGCAACGTTTAAATAATTACTACATCAACTGTATTCGGGATGTAGACCAACAAGTAAATAGGATTTTACAAGAGTTAGATAATCTAGATTTAAGCCGGAATACTATTATCATTTTCACCTCGGATCATGGTGAAATGGCTGGTGCTCATGGACTTAGAGGAAAAGGTCCATTTGCTTATCAGGAAACAATTCATTTACCTTTTTATATAGTTCATCCCGATGTCAAAGGGGGACAAAACTGTAAAGCTTTAACTTCTCATATCGATTTTGTACCCACATTGTTGTCTATGGCTGGGGTTAGTACTGAACGTCAAGTTGAGCTAGTAGGACAAAAGTTACCTGGAAACGATTTGACAACACTACTGAATCAACCAGAACAAGCTGATATCAATGAGATACGCGATAGCATTTTATTTACTTATAGCGGTCTAATGACCAATGACAGCGAGTTCTTTCGGTTTTTATCCACA
>JBCBPQ010000473.1:0-3367 GCA_039820645.1 Cyanobacteria bacterium J06633_8
ATTCCTTTTGAAGAGATGATTCATCAATATCCTTATCAGATGAATTAGAGTTAATGGCTAATATTGTTCGTTGTGTAAACCATAAACAATGAATCAGCTACTGATATAAGAGCGAAAGTTGTTGTTGTGTATTACATAAGGTGTGACAACTGTTTTCTTTGCGATGGTAAATCTTCAAAACCTGCGGGTTGCTGATAGAGTTCATGGATTAAAATGGAAAATATCAAATTTCGTGAAATATTCCGAGTCTTTATCTAATTAATTTAAATGAAAGCTTGTGATAAATCATCTCAATTTATCTATCACAAGCTTTCAATATAATTCAAAGTATTTTCGCGGTGTAATACCAATGGCAGAAGTTTTAAGTAAACCACAATTTCAAATATTAACTCATCCAAAAACAGGAGTAAAAACTGGAAGAATTTATTTTCCTGCATTGTTCTTAGCTGATTATCATGAAAGTATTTCTCAATGGCTACAAAAACAAGAAATTCTGTTCAATGAACGAGATATAAAACATTACCCAGATGGCTCGTTTCGACTTTATTTTAGAACTATTAATTCCCTTGAAACTGAATACTTGCAGTTAATAAAACCCCTCACGGGGAGTAAACAATGAAATTAACGAGATGTAATGGCGGTGAATAACTTATGAATTCAAACTATCAAATCTTCCTAGCTGATGCTAGTAATCAAGAAAAAGTTTTTGTGAATCCTCAACCAATAATATCTCAACATCCTGAGCCAGAAAAAATCAAACATATTCTAATTGGCTCAAAAGAAGCTGTAATAGCTACAATTGAAGCTTTACATCAACTTGGTTACGCAAATGTACGCGATTGGACTCCACTGTTACCAACTTCCAATCCAGGAGAAGTAACCAGCGTCTTAGTACGTTCAATTACTGTGCAGTAGTGCTTACTTGAAATAGCATTTCCCCATTAGGGGATTTTTTCTTAAGTTATTACTCCTTATAAAGTACCGAAAATAAGCTTTAGCTTTCTTTGTAGTATGCAAGCTAAAAGCAAACCAAGACCAAATACTCTTGATATTTTTTGTCGTTGAAATTTGTCTACATTCTTAAAAAACTTCTTCTTCTTCTTCCTTCGTTGATTTATACTCAACTGCTTTACTTTCCCAATCAATTGAGTTCAAGTGTTTTTCATTTTCTTCTTGCCATTCCCGCTCCAAACGCTCGTATTCTTCATTCTGCGCTTGTACAACACCGTGTAAAGACAAATCATTACTATCCAAAACCCCTTCGGCAACTAAATCTCCCAAATTATCCGTGTCCCACACATTCGGTTGTAAAACTACTTTTTTCGCACTATCCATAACTCAATATCCTCAAAGAATGCTTATTACTTACTCCCCATAATAAATCAAAATTCGGTATTAAAGAACAAAAATACTACTTTAGTGATAGAAATATTCTTCACTAAAGAACTACTATGCATCAATCTATAAAAACTAGATTTGAAGGTAATTTGATGAATTAATACATAGAAGCTTATGGCAATTACCCTCTCTCACTTCTGCACAAAAACGGGTAAACCAATTATCGCTGAAGGTGAACCAATCACAGAAACTATCGAACACTGCTTGGCAGAATACTTTGCCCCAAATTCTACCTTCAAGTTGGGAATAGTATATCAGGGATTATCAACAGAAGAAGACCTCAAACAATTTACAACAGAAGGATTAACACTGCAATTTTCCGCCGATAATCGCTTTTACTTTATGGACGAAGAATTGCGAGAAAAGATTTTTGACGAACCCCACTTCGGTGCTGCATACGGCTCAAATATGTTCACACCTTGTCAAAGTTTTTCTGAACGAGACAATGTACGAGTTTTAGTAGTGGACGCTGACACTGGAGAAAACGGTGGGATAATACCAAATTCTGAAGCAATTAAGTTAGTTGGTGATGGTGATGGAAAAATAGATGCAGTATTACATAAGTCTTTAGGTAATGAGCCAGAAACACCATTTCAAACTCGATTTGGCATTAAAGAAAGACATGCTGGACTTGATATAAATAATGATGTTAATAAAACTTGGCAACTAGGAAAAGGTACATTTGCACCAAGGGATTTAAGTCAGGTAGGGAATGGATATGATTTGGTCATTTCTAATGAGCAACTCAAGGGGAGAGGAGGGGAGGAGCGGGGGAGCGGGACAGTGGGGGAGAGGGGGAATTGTTCTGATATTGCTGTACAAATTCCTGATTCGGAAGGAAATCATAACCCCCACTCCCCCACTCCTCCACTCCCCCACTCCTCCCCTCCCATAAACCCTGGAGAATACCTAATGAAGATGGGAATTGGAAATAAGACCAATGCTTACCACGGTATCACTTCCACGGGCGCTCAATTTTGGAATTCTTTTCCCAAAGGTGTTGAAGGTGATGTTCTTCCACGATTGCAAAGACGTTTGGAAGAACTCAAAGATATGGCTAATGACCCCAGAAAAATTGCTCAAGACTATATTGATTCAATTGATGCTAAGTGTAAACATCAAATACAAGCTCAAATAGAATCGGAAGATTTGATTGATTTTGAAAGCTTTGATTTGGGAGATATTGAAAATCTAATTGACGATATGTTTTTGTCAAATGATTGCGAACAAAACCTGATATACCGCATTCTCAAAGCAGATTTAAAAGAACACTGTCAATTATTAGAGCATCCCAAAATCATAGATAAACTTCAAGAACACTTGAAACAACAGTATATGGATTGCGCTACAGGAAGATTTATCAAATTTGATTCAGCAATGGCGCAAACTTGTCATGATTTAGAGAAAAATGAAGTTTTTTATCCCAAATTCCCAGACGGTGTAGAATTAATCGTTTATCGCGGTCCCACTGCTAATTCCAACACGGTGGACGTTTACATAAATCGCCATTTACCAAACGAACCGCATGATATTGGAACCATAAAAATGTCACCCCAAGGATTAAAGCATTCTTTATCTGATTGTGACGGAGATAGAATGGCGATATCTCCGATAAGCTCCGCTAACGCACTTTCATCCGAATTCCCTCACACAGCAGAAGAGATTAAACATAAGCAATTCAAAGAAAACCGTTATTCTGAAATAGTTAAACCTGACAAAAAAGCATATAAGGGTTCTTTTGAGCAAATAGCGTTAGATGCGATGGAGAATAAAATTGGTATAGTTGCCAATTTATCTATGAAAGGAATTGCTCTTGAAAACGAGTGTATCTCAATTCCACAGAAGGAAGCCGAGAAATTCATCCAAGATATTTCCTGTGCAGCGGTAGAAATGCTCAAAGCTGAAAATCATCACACTCATACAATTCAATATCCAGAAAATCTCCGAACGCAAATAGTTGAATTAGCAC
>JBCBPQ010000474.1:0-3357 GCA_039820645.1 Cyanobacteria bacterium J06633_8
AGTCTAATGGGTCTGTAATGAAACAGTTATCGATTGAATTGCTCATGATGATTTGTATTCATAGCTCAAGTATTTGTGTTTATGTTGTACTTAGTTTATGGATATACAAGCAATTAAAATTATTTTCTATTAAAACACTACAAGTAATACTTTCCCTGTGACGTAAACCAATTTATTACCATAGTCATAAAAACTCGTATCACTATAGTGATATATAAATAAAAATTAAATTTCTCAGTATATTATCTACTTATGGTTTAAGTCCAACAGGTTATAAGAAAACAAATAATATGTTTTTAGGGGAGTAATAAATGGCATTTCAGTTTGTGACAAAGCAGCAAGCATCAGAGATTCTAAACATGAGCTTTTCGACACTTAAAAAATATCGTTTAGATGGAACATGGATTGAAGGAACCCATTGGGTAAAATTGAATAGTCGTTGTATTCGATATAATTTAGAACTTATTCAAGATTGGTTTCATAATCATCAAGACCCAATTGCCCATCACCGAGCGATTGAAAAATATCATGCAAGTTTAGCGAGCAATCAGAAGTCTACAAGGAGAAAAACTTGATTTTAATTAAAATAAACAGATACTTCATTACTTTTTATTACCTTCGATGCAATGGAGTCACAGAATAATTCACTAATTTTCTTGTACTTATCAAAACGCTATTGTTTAATCAATACAAACTTTGGTTTTAGCCTCAGAATTTGATTGTTTATTCTTAAATACGATTTACACATTGCAACCTCAAGAATTAACAAAGAACGGAAAAGCCTCTCGATTGAAAATTATAATAATTTGCCTTTTATCAAAGCAGAAGTTTTTGTTTTATAAATTCTAGTGAAATTTTACCCCTTCTAATTCATTTATATTTTTTGTGTAATTATTTAGACCAATAAAAAGTGTTTATTTTATTTTAATTTAACTTAATATAAGAAAATTAAACTAGGATTAAGATTATCTAAGAAATGAAAAAAAGGCAAAAGCTCCAACCTTAATCCTGCAAAACTAGAAATTGACTATGAAATATAAGTATTTTTACTGATTATTCATATAGGTATAAATCTATGCTTGCTCGTCCCAACCAGAACGATAACAAACAAAACACAGAGCAGGATAAGAAATATTTTGAACCTCCCCAGGCTGTATCTTTACCGAAGGGAGGAGGTGCAATTAAAGGTATGGGTGAGAAGTTTGCAGCAAATCCCGTGACTGGAACTGGTTCGATGTCAGTACCAATTGCTGTAACTCCCGGTCGTTCTGGATTTGCTCCACAGCTTTCCGTTAGCTATGATTCGGGTGCTGGAAATGGCATATTTGGTTTGGGTTGGAACTTGTCGCTCCCTTCTATTACGCGCAAGACGGATAAAGGTTTGCCTCGCTACTGGGATTCAGAAGAATCGGATATCTTTATTCTTTCTGGTGCAGAAGATTTGGTACCTGTACTAAAAGCTGATGGGACTGTAGATGAAACTGTGCGGGATGGTTATCGGATTCGTAAGTATCGTCCCCGGATTGAGGGACTATTTGCTCGGATTGAATGTTGGACACAATTGGATTCGGGGGAGACGCATTGGCGTTCTATTTCTAAGGACAATATTACGACGCTTTATGGTAAAACTGCTGAAAGCCGCATTGCCGAACCTAATGAACCAACACATATTTTTAGTTGGTTGATTTGTGAAAGCTACGATGATAAAGGTAATGCTATTCTCTACGATTACAAAGCAGAAAATTCCCAAGGTGTTGACACAACGCAGGTACATGAGCGTAATCGTACCCCAGAAATTCGTTCTAGTAATCGTTATTTAAAGCAAATCAAATACGGAAATCGGGTTTCCCGATTAGTACAAGCTGATTTAACAGGAATGGATTGGTTGTTTGAAGTGGTGTTTGATTACGACGAACATGACCAGACGAATCCCAAACCGGATGATTCAGGGGAGTGGTCTGTCCGCAATGACCCATTTTCTTCTTATAGGGCAGGTTTTGAAGTTCGTACCTATCGGCTGTGTCAGCGGGTGTTGATGTTTCACCACTTTCCGGATGAAGCAGAAGTTAAGCAAGATTGTTTGGTACGTTCAACGGATTTTAACTACTCCTATGAGGAAAATCCCACAGATGCACGCAATCCAATTTATTCCAAACTAATTTCAGTTACTCAGATGGGCTATAAACGGGATTCCGAGGAGGGATACATCCAAAAATCTCTACCACCATTGGAATTTACCTACAGTGAACCCCAGATTGATGAAATGGTTCGTGAAGTTGACCCCAGAAGTTTGGAAAATTTGCCCCAAGGGATGGATGGTACACAATATCAGTGGGTTGATTTGGATGGGGAAGGATTGTCAGGAATTTTGAGTGAGCAAGGTAATGGGTGGTTTTACAAGCGCAATCTCAGCCCGGTTAATGTAACTCAAATTGATGGTTCAGAACATATTGAGGCAAGTTTTGCACCAGTTGAGTTAGTAGGTAGTAAACCTGCGATCGCTCTAAATAATGGTACGCAGTTTCTCGACCTTGCGGGGGATGGTCAACTTGATTTAGTCAGTTTACGCAGCCCATCTCCTGGTTTTTACGAGCGTAATCACAATGAAGGTTGGGAATCATTTGTTCCCTTTAAGTCTTTGCCTAAACTGGATTGGGATAACCCAAATTTGAAGTTTATTGACTTAGATGGGGATGGACACAGCGATATTTTAATTACAGAAGATGATTGCTTTGTTTGGCACCCGTCTCTAGCAGAAGATGGGTTTGGGGCAGCACAACGTGTACATCAACCTTGGGATGAAGAGAAGGGACCGCGTATTGTTTTTGCTGACAGTACCCAGTCAATTTACTTGGCAGATATATCCGGGGATGGATTGACAGATATAGTACGAATTCGTAACGGTGAGGTTTGTTACTGGTCTAACCTGGGTTATGGGCGATTTGGGGCGAAGGTAACGATGGATAATTCGCCCTGGTTTGATGCGCCGGATATTTTTAATCAACGCCGGATTGTTTTGGCGGATATTGATGGTTCGGGGACGACGGATATTCTTTACTTAAGCGGTGAAGGAGTTCAGGTTTACTTCAATCAGTCGGGGAACAGTTGGTCAGCAAAGCAGGTAATACGGAGTTTTCCGACGATGGATAGCGTGGCATCGGTCACTGCTATCGACCTGTTGGGTAATGGGACTGCTTGTTTGGTATGGTCTTCACCTTTACCGGGTAATGCTTCCCGTGTCATGCGCTACATTGATTTGATGGGTGGTCAAAAGCCCCATTTATTAACCAAAACGGTGAACAATTTAGGTGCAGAGACTATTGTTCATTATGCGCCTTCTACAAAGTTTTATTTACA
>JBCBPQ010000475.1:0-3341 GCA_039820645.1 Cyanobacteria bacterium J06633_8
GCAATTTCTCATCGACCAACTGCGCTGATTAAACTTCGTTTAATATCGAAAGGTCGGGCAATTCGTCATTGCCCGGAATTCATGAGCGAAAATGCGGTGTGGCTCTGCCTCCCGCATTATTCGCGTCCCCACACTGCCGACGACGGTCAGATGTGGGGCTTCTTCCGCTTTAGCTAAGTTTCGTAAAAATAATCCTGGTTCTGGCATTGTTGATCTTAAGTCTAGCCCTGTCAAGGTGGCAATTTATTAGATAATAATGCTAATTGATGCGGGACTGCGGGAGCCGCCAATGATGAAGGCAAACATATGCTGCGCGGAGGATAGGGTGAATGCTGAGTTTAATATTTGAGCGTTTTGTCAAATATAGTCCAATTAGTGTGATGGTAAGAGGGCTGATGGAACGAGTATTTGCACCTGAGACAATCAACCGGATATTTGAAGAAAACGCTTCATCTCAGTACACACGAGAACTACTTTTTTCTAGCCTTGTAGAGTTAATGAGTTTGGTAGTGTGCGGAATTCACCCATCAGTAAGCGCTGCTTATCGTGCCAAAGCTGAAGAAATCAATGTAAGCCGCACAGCTGTTTATGACAAATTAAACGGAGTTGAAACAAGCGTTAGTTCAGCAATTGTAAGGGAAACAGCTATTCCACTAGCAAATTTAATCGAATTTGTCGGCGGTAAATCACCACAATTATTGAGCGGTTATAAAGTTAGAATCCTTGACGGTAATTGTCTCGAAAAAACCGACCATCGTCTTGAAGTATTGCGGAAAATTGCCGCAGGAGCATTGCCAGGTAAGTCATTGGTGGTTCTTGATCCAGAATTAAGATTGGCAATCAACGTGTTTGCCTGTGAAGATGGTCATGCTCAAGAACGTTCTTTGTTTAACGAAGTACTTAAAACTGTAAAGCAAGGCGAGTTATGGATTGCTGACCGTAATATGTGTACTGCAAGCTTTTTGTTGGGATTGCATCGAAGCGGGGCAAACTTTGTGATTCGCGAACACAAATCAATGCCTTGGAAGCCAATCACCTCACTACAATCAGTTGGCAATGTTGAAGCAGGAGAATTATTTGAGCAAACCGTCAGTCTGAGCAATGCTGGAGAATCCCTACTGGCAAGACGAGTTGTATTAAAGCTCAATAAACCTACTCGTAATTCGGACAATGAAATCGCTATTTTTACTATGCTTCCAACAGCAACAGTTACCGCAGCAGTTATCACACAACTATACCTCCAACGTCGTAGCGTTGAAAACCTGTTTCAAACTGTGACGGAAAATTATCAGTGCCAAATACAAACTTTAGGCTATCCGAAAGCTGCGCTGTTCTCGTTTTGCCTCGCTTTAGTCGCTTACAACATTTTAGCAACCGTCCGTGGAGTTCTAGCAAGCGTACACGGTATTGGAAAAATCGATGCTGGACTTTCTGATTACTATATGGTTAACGATATACAAGGCACTTATAAAGGAATGATGATTGCCATTGCTCCAGAACATTGGAGTGCATTCGTTGATTTTGAACTTGAACAGTTTGCTTGTGTTCTCCAAGATTTGGCTTCCCGAGTTCAGTTGAAATCTTTTCTTAAACACACTCGCGCTCCTAAGAAGAAGAAAGACCCTCCCAAATATGACCCGAAACATCCCCATGTCTCAACTGCCAAGCTTTTATCTCAGATAAAAAAGTCACCTTGACAGGGCTAGAGTTAGGAGTTAGGATTTTTGTGGAGAAATATTCCATCATTTTCTCTTTTTACTCCGTACTATTGTGAAATTAGAAAGAAACAATGCAAACAATCGATTTTCTAATTCAACTTAACGACCTTTACGGACAACTCGATTTTATAAATAATTAAAAATAGATTGAAAATCGTGCATTAAACGTTACATTAAGCATCATATTTAATTTTTCTTTACCATCTGTTACACCGACAATAAAAAGTAACATACTAACGGTAAAATAATGCATATTTGCCCAGCATTATACACGTGTAATTATGGTTATGAATTCTAGACTTGAACGTGCATTTAGCAATCGTCGCGTACTAAAAGTTATTAGCGGCTTGAATAACTTCGATACTAATCGTGTTGCTGCAACCGTTAAAGCAGCACATCACGGTGGAGCAACTTTTCTTGATATTGCTGCTGATGCCGATATAGTAAAAATGGCTAAGCAATTAACCGATTTACCTATTTGTGTTTCAGCAGTAGAACCAGAAAAATTTCTCAAAGCAGTTGCGGCTGGTGCTGATTTAATTGAAATAGGTAACTTTGATTCGTTCTACACACAAGGAATAAAATTTGAAGCTGAAGAAGTTCTAGCTTTAACAAAACAAACCCGTGCTTTACTTCCCAGAATTACACTTTCTGTAACCGTTCCTCATATCATCGCATTAGACCAGCAGGTACAGTTAGCTGAAGAATTAGTTAAAGCTGGTGCTGATATTATTCAAACTGAAGGTGGTACCAGCAGTAAACCACAAAATGCAGGTACTTTAGGATTAATTGAAAAAGCATCCCCAACCTTAGCATCAGCCTACGAAATTGCTCGTGCTGTGTCGGTACCCGTACTCTGTGCTTCAGGTATTTCCAACGTTACAGCACCTTTAGCCATCGCTGCTGGTGCTGCTGGTGTCGGAGTCGGTTCTGCAATTAATCAACTCAACAGCGAAGTTGCGATGATTGCTGCTGTACGTGGTTTGGTTGAAGCGATGAAAATAGAAGAGAAAGTAATGAGTTAGTTGTTAGTTGTGAACTAACAGACCACGAATGTAGAGACGTAGCAATGCTACGTCTCCCTACGTTACAGAGAAAACGAACCAAGTAAAATTAATAGGTAATATTCACTAAGCTGTTACGCATCTAACTTGTATAACGCTAGCGACCAAGATGGTCGCACTACAATATTTTCAATTTTTTGAATTATATAATTTAGCTGCACCTCAGCTTAGCAACTACCCATCAACCCATAATTTCCTTAATGCAATAAACTACCCGTTCTTGCTGTTCTTGGGAAAGTTCTGGGAACATGGGTAAAGATAAAACTTCATCACAAGCTTGTTCTGCTGCCGGTAGTTGTCCGGGATGGTAACCCAAACTTTGATAAACTGGCTGTAAATGTAAAGGACGGGGATAGTAAACTGCTGTATTTACACCCTTTTCTTTCAATTGATTTTGCAAAAATTCTCTTTTCCCATCTAATACACGAATTGTGTACTGATTCCATACTCCCGTTCCCCCAGGTAATTCTTGAGGAATAATTATACCGGGAACGTGCTTGAGTAATTCATGATAGCGAGCAGCTATTTCTTGTCTTTGCTGGTTCCAAGTATCCAAATA
>JBCBPQ010000476.1:0-3302 GCA_039820645.1 Cyanobacteria bacterium J06633_8
AGTTAAGAAAGATTTTCCACCACCATTAGTTTTGAGCGAGGAAGAAAGAGATAAGCAATATCGTTCGATATTAAATCAACTTCCATTAAATGAAGCTCATCGAAATCATTTAACCGATGTGCGTGGGTTAGCAAAGTTTACTAATAAAATCGGTTTTCGTTCGTGGTTAGAAAAACGAGTAGAAAACGTAAGTTCTAATTTACCTGGTGTAGTTGAGCGTGACAACTCACTATATCTATGCAAGCCCGAAGGGATATTTCTACCAATTCACAACGAATTTGAACAAATCATCGCATTCCAAGTTCGTCCAGATGATACCAGTAGTGGAAAATATAAGTGGGGTTCATCTGCACCAAAAGATGGTAATGGTCCTCGCTTAGATAATGGAGAAATGCCGCTCGCATTCTGTCGTCCAGAATCGATTGAGCTACCATCAATCGGTTTGGCTGAGGGAGTTTTGAAAGCCTGGTCGGTAGCCTGTAACTTAAAACAAATAATTATTGGAGGCTCTGGAGCAGCCTGGGATTGTAGCCCAAAACTATTCAAACGTTATTTAGAAAAAGCTGCGACTGAGCAAAATACTTCATTATCAAACTTAGTTATTGACTTGTACGTTGATGCGGGGATGCTCTCGAATCAGCACATTATGCTTCGCTACCACGAAACAATCAAACTATTACAGGAATGGGAATGTAAAATTCGCATTGCTTGGTGGGGACAATTTAGCAAAGATGACCTTGATATTGACGATTTAATTCTTCAAGGTAAACGTCATACTGTTACTTATATTTCAATAGATGAATGGATGAAACTATGGTCGGATGACATCCGTAACTATTTACTATATAAATCAGTACAGTTCAACACGTCGGATTGGTCAGCACCAGTGCAACATCCATACAGGTCGGAATTAGGTTATTGGAAAAAAGTGAACACAGAGTGGAAATGGATTCCCAAAGCAGGTTTTAGTTTCATTGTGGAACGGGAGTTAGTCGGAACTAACGACAATTACGGGGGATTAGTTCTCCAAGTTAAACGAACTTATGACCCGCCACTAGAACAGCATAGAGTAGTAGTCCCAGCCGAAGCATTTAACAAAGTAACGGATTTCATTAACTGTTTATCTCGTGCAACGGGAAAAGTGTATTTTGTAAACAAATTGAAAGTAGATGAACTGCACAAGTATTTACATAAAGAACTATCTGCATACCGAGAACGTGGAGGGAAGCCCTATAAATTATCAGAACGTTTAGGGCGACAATCGGATGGGACTTGGGTGTTCCACGACTGTCAAATTTCAAAAGATGGAGCAATTATTACAGAAGAAGAATCAGGCTGGGTTCTCAATGAAAGGTTAATCGCTTCAGAAAAGATTCCGGTTCCTAAAATCAATACGCAATCAGAACCAAATGTATTGCCACGTTTGGTAAATTCCATGCGTAACTTCTTCGGAGCAGAAGGATTCATGCCTGCTTTATTTACAACAGCATTCTCTGTAGCTGGTTTGTTTTACGATGAAATTCAACGAGAAGAAGGCTTTTTTCCGGTGTTGGGATTATACGGAGATGCAGGAACAGGAAAGACACTCGCCGCAGTTACTGCACTTTCTCTGTTGGGCTTTGACCACAGAGCCAAGATTAATAAAGCATCTGAAAGCGCTTACCACGAGCGTTTCAAATTGATGGGTGGTTTAACTCAGTTTCTTGATGACCCGGATAAAGCTCAAATACAGTGGGTTTGTCAACAAATCAAATCTCAATTTGGCGGTGGTTCTCGTTCGGTACGAGAAAACAATCAAGACCCCCACAGTCCGTTAATCGTCGCTTCCAACTATTCAATTGGCGATGATGACCCAATAATTCTGTCACGGTTGATTCGACTAGAGTTTGCAGGAAATCCAAACCCTGCGGCTTTCCCAGAGTTACGAGGAATGTCGCGTATCTGTTCGTCTGCTCTACCAGATTTAATAAAAATTGGTTATGACCAAAAAGGAATCAAAGATTTAGAATCGCAGCTAATTGTAAAATTACCAGCGGCTCATGCAAGATTAGCTTCAAGTTTAGCGTTGATTGGTTACTACGCTTTAAAAGTAGCTCAATTAAGTGGTGTTGTTTCAGAAGAAGAAGTTTGGAATTATTTGAGCTTATTATGCGGTGAAGCTAATGAAGATGAATCGAAAAAACCTTCACTTGACGACTTTGTAGATAAGCTTTTGATATTGCGATCGCAAACTGAAGTGGGTGAATGGAACTGTAGATTAATTACCGAAGATGGGAATCCTGAAAACGGAAATTATAAGTCTCTCGCTGTTTATCTACATGGGGTGTGGTCGTTGATGTCTCGTTATTTTAAAAATAATCTGCCTTACAGCCAAAAAATGATTCGACAGCAGATAGAAAAAGTGGGAGGGAAAACTTATAGTAAGCAGAAGTTTCATTGCGATCGCGATTCTTCGATTACTTACCAACGGTTAAAAGTTAATGTTAGAGCTGATGTAGATGGGGAGATTATACTACCAAAGCCGCCAGAGATGGTGACTCGCAGTTGCGTAGAAATTCCAATCGAGTTATTAAAAGAGCGATTATCAAGTTTTGAATCCGGCTTCGAGCAGTTTTCTCAAGATAGCCAGACAGTGGTAACATCTTCAAGTGGAGTGAATAGTGGCTAATAAAATTGATTAACGGTAACTGCTCTATCGTATGTTTAATAATTGTTTGAGGGATTATGAGTTATCAGTTACTAGTAAAAAATTGAATAAACAACTTTTATCTCTTAATAAGTTGAAAAATTTGAAAAAGACCTTCTTGAGAAATATTTTTCATGCTAGTTTGAAGGTATAAGAATTTTTGACGTGTCTTCCTTATTTTTAGATTAGGAGGAAAAATGCTTCGCAGCTATAAAGCTATTATTGAAGACGGTAAAATTAAATGGTTAGGTTCGGAGCCTGAAATATTGAAAGCTCGTGTAATTGTAACGATTCTTTCACATGAACAACCACGAACATTACGCCGGACTCCCCCTTCTTCAATTGCAGGTAAAGGTAAAACTCTAGGCGATTTAATCAGTCCCATCGTTGAGCAAGAAGACTGGAAATGTCTCAAGTGATTGTCGTTGAAAGTATTACACTATTTAAAATTTGCAAAAAATAGTAACTTTCTAAAATCCTTATCTGGTAAGGACTTAAAACATATTTTGAATAGCAGTTACCGTCTGGGTGTTGAAAGTCATGGTTAAGTTTAAAATATAAATAAATAGAGCCGTCTTCTTCAAAAGCTAATAACTAAAGATGACCGTCACTACAG
>JBCBPQ010000477.1:0-3276 GCA_039820645.1 Cyanobacteria bacterium J06633_8
GATAATTTAACAGAATCTCTAGAAGGATATTTACAGGCAGGAGAACAAGAAGAGGCTGGTGTTTTAGGCTGACCTGATGCCGGAGAAGTTAGAAAGGAAATTGAGGAGATAGCATCCGATACAATACTGCTCGGTTAAGGAAAATAGGAGGTAAAACAAGAAGAATAGTGTTCTCGTGTTAAATACGAGAACAAAACAATTTATAAGACTTACTTTTGATTTTTGAGATTATCGTATAAATCTGCCCAATTTTGCCTTAGAGAATCGATGCATGATTGTAAGTAATCAATTTGGGTTCTTCTAGCCACAGAAATTACAGCATCAATGTGAGCAGGACTTCCAGCCTTACCCAAATGTTTATATTTACTTAACTTATCAGGTTGTCGTGTAGGAAAAATTTTTTGAGTAGCGTGTAACTTGTAGTACCAATAAGTTCCGTTTTTACCTCGTGCTTGGTAGCGTAAAACGCAACAACCAGGAGGCGCGACTTCTCCACTTGCCTGAATTTGTTTAATAGACAGTTGTAAAGTCGCTATAGCTTGTTGTATCAATTCGGCTCTAGAAATAATATCTGAGTCTTTGGCAGGCATTTAATTGTTATGGCAACGGTTATTAGGGGAGGGTAATAGTGTTCTCGTATTTTTTACGAGAACAAGCAGCAAATTTGGTTTATATTATTCTACAGCTAAAATTAAACGATTATTGCTCTTGTTAAATGCCACTTGTTAACTTTGAGGTCATCTCTTCGTGCTATCCCGCGCACCAATTACTAATGGCTTTGGAAAAAGTAATTCCGTTTCAAACCATAACGAGTGCAATTGCCAGTACGAATAGCCAAAGACAACGAGAAAGAATACTTCCGACTCACGTAGTTGTTTCTTTAATAATTGCCATGAGTTTTTGGTCATCCTATTCAATAGTGGATGTACTTAAAAATCTCATTCACGGTTTCAATTCTTTGCAAATAAAAGAAAGAATTCGTTTTAGGACACCAACATCTTCATCGATTACAGAAGCTCGTCAAAGAATTGGTCCTGCTGTAATGACTCGTTTATTTGAAATTGTTGCCAAACCATTAGCTACATTGTTAACACCAGGAGCGTTTTTAGGTGGATTAAGAATAATGGCAGTAGACGGCACAGTTTTTGATGTTCCTGACACAGAAGCCAATGCAAGAGTTTTCGGTTATCCCGGCTCTCGTCCAGGTACATATCCAGCCTTCCCAAAAGCAAGATTAGTTTTTTTAGTAGAAGCAGGAACTCATTTAATAATTGATGCGTTTGTAAGCCCTTACAAAATTGGAGAAAGAAGGGGAGCTTTAAAAATTTTAAGAAGTGTTGGTGATGGTATGTTGTTAATGTGGGATAGAGGATTGCATTCGTTCAAGATGGTTAGAACTGCATTGCAACAAAAATCTCATATTCTTGGTCGCGTACCAGCCCACGTTAAATTTGAAGTAGTTAAGACTTTTAAAGATGGTTCTTATTTATCTTGGATTGCACCTGATGGTAAGTCTAAAAAGAAGGGTGCAACTCGAATTGCTGTCCGTGTAATTGAATATGTTGTTGAAGAGAATGGAACCGAAAAAGTTTATCGCTTGATTACCGATTTAATGGATATTTCTACCTTTCCAGCATTGCTTTTGGCACGAGAATATCACCAACGGTGGGAAGCTGAGAATACTTTAGATGAATTAAAAGTTCATCTCAATGGTCGTAAAATTGCGATTCGTTCTAAAAATCCTCGTGAAGTAGTTCAAGAAATATATGGCTGGCTATTAGGGCACTATTGCATACGTTTAACCATGTTTCAAAGCGCAGCAATCGAAGGAATTTCTCCGTTGCGTTTAAGTTTTACTGGAAGCTTGCGAGTAATTCGACGTGCTATCCCCTTGTTTCAACAAAACGTCAGTTATTCTCAAAATATAGATATATATTTCAGTTGGTTAGTTTCTGAGATTTTAGATTTGGAAATACCGCCGCCACAGAATAGAAGTAATCCGAGAGTTGTAAAGAAAACTCGCTCAAAATTTAAGAGTAAAAAACGACATCACAGAAATAATTCTACTCCACGACAACAATTATCTTTCCAAATTTTTAAAACGGATAATCGCAGTATAATCCCCATCTGTCCGTAAATTGTTTATTATCAATTGATAGTTAAGCTAAACATATTTTTATCCATTAAAATCAAGCTTTATTAATATAGTTCATTAACTGAACTGCTATCATATATTTTTTACTTATTGTGTTCTCGTGCTATTAACGCGAACATAATTTTCTTTATTTTCTCCCTACCTCCTCTTAACCGAGCAGTATTGGCATCCGATAGCAACAATGCTGTAAATAGTGTTGACAGAGCAACCAATGAACTAGACCGCCAGATAACAAGGGCACAAACAGAAACGACCTTGAGTAAAGAGGGACAAAAAAGTATGGAAGCAGAAGTTGAAAAAACTCAAACCTCAATTGAGACAGTTTCTATATTTTCTGATGCTGCTCAAAATGATGTAGTAACCCAAAATGTAATGAAGCGTATTGCTCAACAAAACACTCAAATATCCGGGATTTTAGGAGCAATGCGAAGTGATGGGTTGAAATCTAAACAATCACAAGATTTGGCGAATCTTAATTTGACCAACATATCCCGGTCTGTAGATGGGCAAAATCAAGCAAGGCAAAAAGAAGTTGTTGGTCAAGGTTTTAGTAACTTGAGAACTGCATCACAAGCTAGATTGTTTTAATCAAAAATATTTCCTTCCTCCCGTATGTTCTACTCAGTATTGAAGTACGGGCTAATCCTTTCTCAAGCCCAGCCACAAAATCCTAATCCTGGACAAGCTGCTTCTACGATAACCGAAGACGGAGTAGCAGCGAGCGAAGCTGTTGCACAATCGATTGATAGGCTTTGGGATGACGTTTTAGGAGGTGGTTTATATAGTGCGATCGCAAATCTTGGAATCTTCTTTGCAGTTGGTACATTACTGATTTTCATCGTCCAATGGACAAAGGAAATGATTGACGGGGACAGTTCCAAAGGATTCACCGAATTAATCTGGCCAATCGTTGTCATAGTACTACTTGCTAACAACGGTCAACCACTCGTAGCTGTCACTAAAGGTTTGAGGGAAATTATAAACCAAACGAATCAAACCCTTCTGGTTTCCACCTCTGCTTCCATCCAATTGCAAGAAGCATACCAACAGGTAATGCTCAAAACTGGTAAAACAGATGCAATTGAGTCGCTGATTAATCAATGTAATACCATTGCTGACCC
>JBCBPQ010000478.1:0-3251 GCA_039820645.1 Cyanobacteria bacterium J06633_8
ATAATACTTTCACCAATAGAAACCGGGTTTGTTTGAGCGGAATTGAGAATAGTGCAAGAAGTGAATTTCATTGAATTTTTTCACTGAGGGCTTATTATCGAAATCTATCAGCCCTTATACTACTAGTTTTTATATAACTTTGAGACCCAATATTTTATCGGAGGTTTTTCTATTATTTGTAAGCAGATTTACTCTGACTAATTAAAAATCTATTGTATTAAAAATCTGTTAAAAATCTTTCTATAAAGTAAATATAAGTAATATATAAAATAAAATTTCAATCTTTAACCACTAACAACTAACCACTAACAACTAACAACTAACAACTACCAACTAACCACTAACAACTAACAACTAACAACTAACCACTAACCACTAACCACTAACCACTACCAACTAACAACTAACCACTAACAACTAACCACTAACCACTAACCACTAACCACTAACCACTAACCACTAACCACTAACATCTAATTATTACTTGAGCGTCATAACCATGAGGAAATTGTCAAGCTGCTTTTCGCGCTTATCTCCTATTTAAGAACACCTCATTAATTAAGACGTAGTTAAAAAGGTTGACGCTCAATTTTGATTTTTAGTATTTTAGGCTGCTATTCGACTTGATCTAAAGTCGTTTTTAGCAGTAAGATTGAATGTCTTCACCGCATTGATCTACTAAATAGCATAAAGCCTTAAAGCGCAAACTCACAAACTGTTCGTAAAGTGGATTTATCTTGCACAAGGGTGGAATATGTGCCAGTTTTCGTCCAAGTAATACGATATCTCGCTCAAATGGACAATCGGCTGGAATTAGTTTGGCTATAAAATGTGCTGATTTACGATTGTGAATTTCTAGAGAATCTAGCCATTTACGCAAAGGTTTCAATAAATCAATTTTTAGTTTGATTAATTGCTTTACACTTTTTGCTTGACCGATTATTGTTGTAAATTTATTGATTGCTTCTAACATAACTATTGCTAGTTTCCCCTCAGATTGTTCCTAATAATCCGACAAAAAATCTACAAAAGCATTCAAATGTTTTCTGTATAGAAATGCTTTTGCTACTTATTTATTTAACCTCACCATCTATTTGGAAACTGTTCTGGTTAATACAGAATATACAGATAATATAATGTTCCCACTTATTAATTTATTGATGGTGCAAAATACAATTTTTGTTTGTGTCTATTATGTACGCGCTTATTTATATAAGCCTGTAGTACCTATAGACAGAATTTCTCTACGATAAGTTAGTATTGACTTTTCTTAAGCTAGATTACACTCCAATAAATCTGCTTTTCTACTACGATTTTAGTCTATTACCTATTTCGTGAAATGTCAGACATTTTACAAAAATTAATATTATTAATATTTTTTTAATAACTATATGTATATTTGAAGAATAGATGAAGAAAAAATGTCTATTGATTGACGATTAAAACCAATTATTACGTCCGATAATGGGAAAAGTTGGTAGCTTTTTATCAGTTCTTAACTCGCATGTTGTTTGTTTTTAGCACTGCATGGCGTAAATAAAGAGGGAGGGAGTGAGGGAGTGAGGGAGTGAATATAATTCGTAATTCGTAATTCGTAATTCGTAATTAATGCCCCATAAATAGAATTTAGGGGCTTCAACGGGAGTATAGTTGACATCCACGGCCTGTACCGGGGGCTATGTCCTTGCGGACACGCTCCGCTAACAAACCATTAATGTTTTCCCGGTGAGGGAGAGGCAATTGGATGGGGTTTTATACCCTCCTGCTTCGACGATAAAGCAACCAGATAAAAAGCTTGAAACCTTTATATACTCTTCTACTCCCCCTACTCCCCCTGCTCATCAAAACGATTGATTATTTTTTTAATTGCAAGTTCCCTAGTTTCTCCATTCCTCCAAAGTAAGTTAACCACAGTACTACTACTAGCCAATGGATACAGATGATTATCCATAGGGAACCTGTAAGAGCGTAAGTTATGGTACAGGTGATTCCTAGTAGGGCTGCTAAAGTCAGAAAAATCGGTTGGAAGAAGGTGGGGTATCCATCTTTATGCAAAGTTTTGGCGTTCAATGGGTGGTAAATTACGAAGATAAATAAGCTTAATGCTGCCCATAAGCTCCATCTTTGCCAGTTGATGACTTCTGTAGGATGGGGAATGAATAAAACTCGGAAAATTAATTCTTCTGTAATCGCGGGTGTTATTAAACAACGTAATGCAAGCATAAGAAAGTCTAATGGCTTGGCTGCCCATGTGTTTAATTGCAAAAATCCGGTGGAGAAACCAAAGGGTAGCGCTATAGTTGTGTAAATTAAAATTGCTAGAGCGCCAATCAACCAATCATGGAAAGTTGGAATGAATGCAGAAGCTAAAATACGATTGAGAACAATTGATAATATAGGCACGTTGGTAAAAGGGAGTTTAATTTCTCCGAGTATGGGGGTGGCTGCTAGGGGTGCGATTTGGGGATTCCATCCTCCGACTTGATAAGTTTGTAAAAACCATAATTTTGCTTTTTGTTTCCAGAATAAAGTTGCTAGCTCATCCTGTGCTTGTCTGGGCATCATTGTTCTCCAACTTGTTAATGCAGCCCAGATACTAGAGTCTCTAAAAGTTTCTTTGTTTCTAATTCCAGCTAAGGATATACTACTTTCCCAATCAGAACGTATTATTCCCAAGGGTAGTAATTGTTTTTCTAGGGCTGAGCTAAGGAAGGTTAGTTGTTGGAAACGTAAAGTTTGGGGATGGTTGGGATGTGTTTGCAGCCAGTCTTGAATTTGGGGATTTGATTTAATTTTTTGTTTAATAATTTTGATGGCAGCGTAAATTGCTTGGGAGGAGTCTTGAATGCAGGAAGTTGCGGGTGTAACGGTAGCGCTTCCGGTACCATCTCCAACTCGGTAACGTGCCATCATTATTTTTAGTTGATGTTCAAATTCTTTTAATGGTGAAATGGTGATGCTATCAAAATTGTAATCTTGAGTAACTGGTGGAAATTTGACGAGAATATCGACAACTGGACGAGTAAATAGCCATCCTCGTTGTAAGTTGCCCATGTAGTTTGCCCAAGTATGAGTTGCGGAGATGATTCCGTCGGGGTTATGGGCATAAACTTGATGATATTTGATGTCAAATTCTAATTTGTTGGTGAAGGGGCTGCGGATTATTTCGGCAACACCAAATGCAAAGTGTCCGGTAATGGTTTTTGGTACGCCCAAGGGTTCGGCTTTTTTACCTCCGATTCCCCCGAAAA
>JBCBPQ010000479.1:0-3244 GCA_039820645.1 Cyanobacteria bacterium J06633_8
TCAGCAATTACACCATCGCGCAAAGGACGCAAGGCAATCACATTTCCGGGAGTCCTACCGAGCATTTTCTTAGCATCTTCTCCGACAGCCAGCGCTACCTTTTCGTTTTGGTCGATGGCAACAACTGACGGTTCTTGGAGTACAATACCTTTACCAGAAACATAAACGAGAGTATTGGCAGTACCCAGGTCGATACCCATATCCCGCGACAAGGAAAACTTACTGAAAAGACCCACGCGTTTATACGCCCCCTATTCTCGTTACTTTTTACAACGTCCGAAATACCGAATCGTGCTGGATTCTATTATTTTTTTAGACCTGAGTCTAGTAAAGCAGATTAACTTTTTAAATATCTTGTCCGAATCTTTACCATATCCGGGTCCCTTTGAATCTTTTATTCTTGGTCTCAGTAAACTTATCAGTATGCTTTTACAATTTAAGCATAGTCATTTTTATCATCTATCTGATAATTTTTCTTGTCAATTATTTAACACTACGCCAAATGTGTTCTAATCCGCTATTATATTAATCAATATTTCAAAGTACACTAGTACTAAAATACAGGCGTATACAGACATATGAGTATTAACGTTGTTCACCTTGTCGGTCGTGTAGGTACCGACCCCGAAATCAAATATTATGATTCGGGTAATATTAAGTGCCGATTAACATTGGCAGTTGACCGTCGAAAAAGAGACAGCGGCCCAGACTGGTTTAACCTAGAGCTATGGGGAAGAACGGCAGAGGTTGCCCATAATTATGCCCGTAAAGGAAAGCAAATCGCCGTCAGAGGTTCCTTGAAGATTGGTAGCTGGAACGACCGCGACACAGGGGTACTTCGTTCTTCACCAGTTATAAGCGTAGACGACCTACAGCTATTAGGGTCTAAGAGAGATTCTGAAGCTGAAATGATGAATAACGACCCCGGACATTTTTGAGTTATTGGTTAATAGTTGTTAGTTATTAGTGGTTAGTTCCGACAATAATTATGGATAGTAATTATTTTCATAACTATATATCAACTTCGTATCAATGTAATAGAAATTTTATTTTGTACTCACTAATCGTTTCTATTTAGTTGAACCTCCGAATAACAACTAACAATTAACAACTAATAACTAATAACTAATAACTAATAACTAATTCTTAAAGTCACAGATGCGCCTACTTCTTGTTCACCACCAACGACAGGAGTAGGTGCAGCTTCTGCCATTGCTGCTGTGGGGGTTGCTTTACGATACATAACTGGTTGTGGCATGGAAGCATTATTAACTTTAATTTGAATTATTTCTTTCGACCTTAAACCCAAGCTTGAAAAAACTGCATCGGCTTGTTTTCGAGCGTCTTGAGTCGCTTCTTTTAATGCTCGCTGTCGTGCTTGATTTATTTCTTCTTCAGTAGCTACAAAACTGACACTGTTAATTCTTGTTGCACCGGTTTTTATCGCTTCATCTAATAATTTTCCAGCTTGTTCGGTAGGTACCTGAAAACTGACAATATTCGTCGCTTCGTAACCTTTGATTTTCCGTATATTGTCTTTATAACTGTAGGTTGGATTAAGTCTAATTCCAGTAGTTTTTAATTTTTCGACATTCTGCGACTTGAGTAATGTCACTACAGCATTTGACTTACGAGCTACTTCTTGCTGTACGGTGTTAGCTGCTTTTCCTTCAACCTGCACCCCCAAACTCACTTTAGATAAAGTTGTAGGGATTGTTTCTACTCCTCGTCCTGTAACCGTTAATGTTTGTAGAATGACTTTTTCTTCTGCCCAACTAGGTTGAATAGAAGTAATACCAATTAATAACGCTATGGGTAGAGCTTTCCATAGATTTTTATACCCTTGAATCGAATCTTGAGATTTGTCACTGAATAATTTTATTTGATTCATAGTATTTTGACCTTTAATTAAATCATTATCATCTGATATATCTCTAGAGTATTTACTTAATTTGAATGTTCCTGTTGTTTACGTAGCTATAAATAGAAAATAAAAGTCTAGCTCGTACAAAAAAGATTTATTATTTGATTTAATTACAAACTGCGAAGTACGAAATATATGAATTGGTTGTTGAAAACCGAACCTAACGAATATTCCTATACAGATTTAGAAAAAGAAGTTACTACTGTATGGGATGGAGTCAAAAATGGTCTTGCTCTGAAAAATATGCGTGCAATGCTTCGAGGGGAAGAAGTATTCATTTATCATACTGGCAAAGAACGTAGAATTATGGGAATCGCACAAGTAGCAAGCGCTGCATACCCCGACCCCAAATTGAACGAGGTTAAAAGACTAGTTATAGATATACGGGCTGTACGAAAGCTAGCAGAACCAATTACTTTAGCCCAAATAAAGCAAGACGAAAAATTTACAGGTTTTGACTTATTACGCTTACCTAGATTATCAATAGTTCCAGTTTTACCTCAACACTGGCAGCGGTTACTAGAGATGACAAAAATAGTAAATGATACTGACTTGTAAGGCAAAATTACTAATTTAACAATTTTCAATCAATAGCTTCCTGACAATTGCTTTAATTTTAATGATGAAAATTATGGCAATTTTCCTGATTAGAGTTGCAATTGTAGGTAAAGTTATCACAGGTTTTAGTATTTCCAATCAACTCCGAGTCAATCTTGGATTGGTGAAGCAGGATTGATGTTTAACAGCATTGGTTTCCCAATGTAATTCTCTCCAAAGCATCTGAAGGATAGAAATCTGGCATTCTAAGTATTATTGCTTGCTTCCGGCATAGTTTAGCTTCTATTAAGAAGCAGACAAAGAAATGAACTTAGAACCTTCATGGTTGGATTACTTTAATTAATGCTTGAAGACCAAGATAAAACCATCAGAGGATGAAAAATAATAAAAGGTAAAATTCTATCTAAATTTTTGCTTATAACTATTAAGTTGTTTTTAGATAGATAGCTTTACTTTTGGATTGAAAAGTAAAAAATCAAAAAATACCTTTTTAATAAATGTAAATCTAATAGCCTAAAATTGTGAAAAATATAAGTAAAATCTCATTAATTGCTGTGAAATTCAGCATTTTCACCTCAGCAACTAAAAAAACACAATCATAAAATTATTTAGATGAGGAGAGTTTTTTATACCAAAGGAAACTTATATCTTAAAATCTCCGTCAATTTTTACTGTAATTTTTATGAGTTTTGTTACATCAAGAAATTCTAGCATGAGAAATAATTCTTGTATGTCGTTATGGCGATAAAATTCTACGTATCA
>JBCBPQ010000480.1:0-3229 GCA_039820645.1 Cyanobacteria bacterium J06633_8
CAATTATATTCGTAAAAGCGCATCCCAGGAGCTTAAGAAAAAAGTTTCTACAGTTTTTGTATTAATTGATTCCCCGAATATTGATATTATTGCTTACTACACGCTTTCTTCCTATGCAGTGGATGTTTCTAATTTAAATCAGGACTTTGCAAAAACTGTACCGCGTTATCCTTTACTTCCCGCTACTTTACTAGGTCGTCTTGCTGTTGACCAGAGTCATCAAGGTAAAGGTATAGGTGAGTTGGTTTTAATTGATGCTCTTAAAAGGATTTTAGATGCTACCTCGCAGGTTGCATCGCTAGCTGTTGTAGTAGAAGCAATAGATGAGAATGCAGTCAGATTTTACCAAAAATATGGTTTTGAGCAGTTTAAACAGTACCCCGCTAAACTCTATTTACCCACCAAATCAATAGCTGAAAACTTCGGAGATTAACACTTTTAATTTCACACTTATTTCAAGTAAATATCAAATTGTTTTGAATTTATAAGAAGATACGCGAGACATTGAAAACTCAGTGCTTTCAAGCCTGAGATGAAAATGGAACGGATGGTTTTAACCATCCAGACCTCTAAACAATCTTTCAGCTAACTCACTCATACTAATTCCTTCTTTTATGGACTTACTTCTAAGTTTCTCCCATGCAGAAGGAGTTACCATGATAGTCTTCTTGATCTTGACCTCATCGTATATGAACGGAATATTTTTTTGACCTTTGATACTTTTTCTTGTTGACATAATATTGTTTATCATGACAAGCTAAGTATAGACTAGTTCATATAAAGAGGTGAGTCAAATATTTAGAACAATTACGGTACGAGAAAAGTTTAACGACGTTGAAAAAGATTTTTGGAGTTCGCAGTGTAAAATATCCAATTCATTGTTTAACGTTGCGATATACCAAATAAGACAAGCTCATTTTGAAAAACTAAATAGGTCCGATTCTTTTGCAACTTACTGGAGAGGTGATGAATTCAGGAAAGGCAGGAAGTTGGTCAGAATTAAAGCTAATTATCCGGAACTGTACCATCAAGTAAAATCAAATTCAAACTATAAGGCACTGCATTCGCAAGCTGCACAGCAAACGATTAAATCAGTGACCGAATCGTTTTCTTCTTTCAATGAACTAATTAGTTTGTTCTTTAAAGGTGAGGTAGACAGACCGTCTGTGCCTAGATACCGGAAGTCTGGAGGAATGTATTCGGTAACGTATCCAGTTCAAGCTACTACATTTATAGATGGTTGGGCAATTCTTCCTGTTTCTCAATCAGTCAAGCATGATTTATTTTTTGAGCCAAAAGTAAAAATCCCTGACTTCGTTGACACCAACTTAGTGAGAGAAATTAGAATACGTCCAAGTCGCGGTGAGTTCTGGGTTGATTGGGTCTGCGATGATGGCAAGGAAGAAAAAGAAGTTAATCGAGATTTAAATTACGGACAGTACTTAGCTATTGACCACGGCGTTAAATTTTGGCTTAGTTGTGTCACCAGTCGGGGTAAATCATTCATCGTTGAAGCACCACCACTTAAAACTCAGCTTCACTACTATCGGGACAAAGTAGCAAGTCATAAAAAGGGTAAACCAGATAAATACTGGGATGAATATCTTGATTCCCTAGCTGCTAAGAGAAATTTGCAAGTCCGAGATGCCGTAAATAAAGCTGCTCGGTTCATAATTAACCGTTGCTTGAAAGATAAAATCGGTAACTTGATAATTGGTTGGAACGAGGGAAATAAACAAAAAATAAGTCTTGGCAAGAAAAATAACTACGAAGTTGTTTCTATGCCTACGGCTCGGTTAATCAGGAGGCTTGAGGAACTAAGCAAGGAATATGGAATAAGACTGCACGTCATTTCTGAGGAGTATACCTCTAAAGCATCTTTTTTAGATCGAGATGAATTGCACAACCTAGGTGAAAAACCCTTAACGTGGAAACCATCAGGAAAGAGAACGACTCGCGACACCTACAGAACAAAGTCAGGCTTAACCGTTCACGCTGACATCAATGCAGCAGCGAACATCCTTCGCAGATTCTTTCAACTAAACGGACTTTCAAAACTAAAAGCACAGTTGCTTTTTAAGAAGTTAGATGGGGTTTTGACTGACCCCAAACGGTATTCTATTTTCTGCAACATGAAGAAAAAATATCGTAAACAAACGTTACTTTCACCCGCAAGGGTGCGGCTCAGTGCGTCTTTAGACCACGTAGTAACATCAGTTTAGAATCCCAGTTCTTTCAAGGCTGGGAGAAGTCAAAAAAACATCCAGAAGGGTGACTGCCTTTATTATTAGTCCTCGTGTCACACAAGTCTAAAAAGAGGACTGATTTTATAGTTAGTCCCCGTGTCAGTAGAAATGGGGGTAAATTGGGGGTAAGAGAGTATGAAAAGGGTGAAAGTACTGTGTTTATGTGGTTGAAGTCAGACTGAAAATCCTCGTGTCACGAGTTCAAGTCTCGTTCCTGGCATACAACACCAAACCCCCAGCAGCCAACGCTTCTGGGGGTTTTTTAATGCCGTAAAAACCCTGTTTCAGCGATTTGAGGGGTGTCGATTGGGTGTAAATTTACCCCCACGTTGGACATTTTTAGACGGGTTTGGACAATTTATTGGGGTAAAGTTGGGGTAAATCAGAGCGCGCTGATTCCAAGTCCAGCAAGGCAATAGAGAAACAAGCTAGCAATTTCTCTTTGTCTTCGTTTATAAGTCCAGGAGTCAAGTGTGGGTTCCCAAAAATCTAGAACTAAAGCAAGTAAAGGTACTGTCCAAATCAAAACTTCTAATCAACGTTTACAGCTAGTTTTTAGTTTTGGGGGTAAACGTCATTATTTATCAACGGGTTTTACCGATACTAAAGCCAACCGCAAGCTGGCGGAGATGAAAGCCAAGCAGATTGAATTGGATATACTCTGCAACAATTTTGATATCACTTTGGTTCGTTACAAGCCGCAGTCTCAGCAAGATATTTTTACACCATCAGCAAAAGATGGAGTTTCCGCAGGTGAAGAAGATTCTTCAGAAAGTTATGTTTCTTTAGCTGACTTGTGGGACAGCTATACCGAATATAAAAAGTCAAGTTTGTCTCCAAGTACTTTGGCGAAGGATTATAAGAAAATCTATCGCTGTATTAACGGGCTTCTATTCGCAATTAACCAATCGCGAATCGCCACAGCTTTATCCAAAGTCTTCACGGGGAGATGCACGTTAATACAGCGATAAATTTTCTTGTAA
>JBCBPQ010000481.1:0-3195 GCA_039820645.1 Cyanobacteria bacterium J06633_8
GTGATGGGCGATCGCCCATCACATACTTATAGAATGATTATCATTTTCAATCATTTTTATCTTCAGCTTTAAACTTCAAAATCTTTGTCTGAGTAGGGTTTTAGGGTGCTTGTCACCCCGTGAAGTTATCGAGTGTCATTCCTTGAAATTCGTAAATTGTTACCCAGGGAAAGATGGCTACATCAGCTATGGAGTAATCGCCACAAATAAATTCGTTATCAGCTAGTTGTTTATCTAATACTCCGTAAAGTCGTAGTGTTTCTTTTTCATAACGTTGAATAGCATAGGGAATTTTTTCTGGAGCGTACTTTTTAAAGTGGTTGAGTTGTCCAAACATTGGTCCTACGCTAGCCATTTGGAACATTAGCCATTCTATTACTTGATAGCGAGATTTTTGCTCTTTGGGTAATAATTTACCTGTTTTATCGGCTAAGTACATTAATATTGCGCCTGATTCAAATACTGTTATGTCAGTATCTTTATCTAGGATAGCGGGTATCTTACTGTTCGGATTAATCGCTACATACTCAGGAGTAAACTGGTCATTTTTACTGATATTTATTTTATGGACGTTGTATGGAAGTTCAACTTCTTCCAACATTATGGAAGCTTTGCGTCCGTTGGGTGTAGTAAATGTATAAAGCTCAATCATGCAGAGATATCCTGACATAGATTCTTTCTAAGACAGCAGTCTACCTTATAGGGCAGTACGTTACTAGTACTTGAAGGTAGAGGATTACCTATTGAATAAGAACTGAAAACAAAACCGTATTTACGCGGCTGTAGATATAAAGAATTTCTTGTATAACATATTCATACTGTAAGTGTGGAGGGTTCTATATTTAATCTTTAAAAAAATAATAATAAGTGTTTTTGTTTAGTAAAAACTACGGAAAATACCTTTTGATTCTAGAAAAGGTTATGCCATTATTGGAAAATAATAAACAAAACCGTTTAAACACTGCATTGACAATCATTGTTTTCAAAATTTGTTAGTAAGTCACAAATCGTGGCGCAAAGATAATTCCCTTTCAGGGAATTTCTACCAAGCACTAATAACATTTGATTGAAAACTAAAATATTAATATTAGGAATGACTATGCGCTCTAGAATCCAACCTCCCGCAAACAAAATTCCTGTTTGGACTCGTCGTAAAATTGTTTTTAGTTCTGTAATGTTTCCTTTTTTCATAGTATGTGCTTCCTGCACTATATACTCTGTAGTCTCTTTCTTTTTACAACCCGCTTTCATATTCCCTACATCAATACCTTGGATTCACAGCGAATCGGAATGCAAGCATACTAATAGAACCTGGAAAGATGATGCTTGCTGGGACTATGAACATGGTATTACTTTTTAGGCATTGTATGAATGCCGAATTAACTAGTACAACACGGCGTAAATAAGCCAATCATTAAAAATTCCTGAAAAGCCTAAAAAATCAAACTTCTTACTTCTTACTTCTTACTTCTTACTTCTTACTTCTTACTTCTTACTTCTTACTTCTTACTTTCGCGAAGCGGTACTAGCTTCTGAAACTATTAATATTACGTTAAAATTATAACTAAATAATCCCATTATTAAGAAAAGCCACTTTTTAAAAGTGAGAAGTTAGTTATTACTAATATATTACTAATATATTTTAAATTACTGTTGATAAAATTAGGTTGGGCTAATTAGTTACCAATTACTAATTAACTATTTCCTCATAGCAAATAACAATGAAGAGAGAGCTAAAATTTTTTATCGATTTGAATTGTCTATCAAATAGTAAGCACAAATGGTGGCAAGCACCCTGGTAGTTTAAAAGACTTAAACTAAGTTAAATAATCTTTGAGCGCGGTGGTAGATGGATGCTTTACATCAAAACTGATGTTCAGTATTCACCCATAGCCATTTTTTGCAACTTCGGTTGCATGTTTTTCGCTCCTTTAAGGATTGTTCCTTCAAGGTTTACGTCGTAGCAGTCACTTAAAGAAAGGTTTGCAGCAGTTAAATTAGCCCCACTAAGGTTTGTTTCATAGAAAACTGCCTTTTGAAAATCAGTTCCCATTAAATTTGCTCCCGAAAGGTTTGCTTCTCTCAAGGAAGCTTCGGCAAAGTTAGCAAAAAATACTTCTGCTTGTTGAAGTCTAGCTGCATTAAGGTTGGCTTGTCGCAAATTAGCTCCATTCAGGTTAGCTTGTTGCAAATTGGCTCCAATTAAACCTGTCTCGTGCATTTTTGCTTTGTCAAGTTTTGCTGACTGTAAGTTGGCAAGAAATAGTTTTGCTCCTCCTAAATTAGCTGCTTTGAGGTTAGCCCCCATCAAATTAGCTTTGTAAAGGTTAGCCCCCATCAAATTAGCTCCCCTTAAAGAAGCTCCTACCAAGTTAGCATCTCGGAGATTTGCTCCGTAGAATAAACCTTTATTTGCAATTGCTCCTGCTAAATTGGCTCCCCGGAGGGTTGCTTCTTGCAGATTGACTTGATAGAGATTGCATTGTGCGAGTTTAGCTCCATCAAGATTGGCTTTAAAAAGTAAGCTACCTTGTAAACAAGCTCCAGATAAGTCCGAATTCCGTAAATCAGCCCCTTGCAGGTTGGCATTACTTAAGTCTACTCCCCTCAGTTGAGCATTGCTCAAATCAAGTTTTTTATCTTCTAGATCCCCAGAAGCATTTCTTCTACCTATAACCGTTAGCGCTGCCTGGATATCAGTAGGAACTTTTATTTCTTGGTGGATGCTTGCCTGAAATTTACTAAATTTTCGAGTAATGCCATTTTCTCGAATAAAAGCTGTAAGAATTTCCATAATTGTCCAATATTCTTGGGGAGATTCTTGAGCAACTCTTTCTAGTGCATAAATCGCTCCGGTGCGAGTAGCAACGCTATCATGCCCGAGTTGAGTTATTGCACTCATAAATCTTTGGGCTAGCAGCTTTTGCTCCTTAATTTCTATATTTTTTTGATTTAATCGGTTATCTTTTTGAGCTGCTAACAAGCTTTTTTCTAATAAAATTGCACGCTTGGCTCCATAATAAGCATTGATAATTATTGCCAATCCAACAAACAATCCGGCAGAAGTCATTAAGCCTTGACTTTTGTATTCGATTCTTTCTTCATTTGACAATCCTTCTATTTTTGAAATCGCTGTGAAAATTAGAATTGGTGAAACAGAAAAAAAGATTGTTATTCCTATTAACCAATTCGTTA
>JBCBPQ010000482.1:0-3176 GCA_039820645.1 Cyanobacteria bacterium J06633_8
AGAGCTAGTACCCGCGTAAGTAAGAAGTAAGAAGTAAGAAGTAAGAAGTAAGAAGTAAGAAGTAAGAAGTAAGAAGTAAGAAGTAAGAAGTAAGAAATATAAAGGCTTTTGTGCCATTTTTAATAGTTGCCTTATTTACGCCGCGCTGTACTAGCTCTCTTAATAGCTTGTTAAAGTTTTAATCTTCGTCTTCTTCTTCCTCCTCCTCATCATCAAGAGTAAAGGAATAATCTTCATCTACAGCATATTCCTGACAAAGCGCTTCTAATTTTTCAAGAAATTCTTCTTCCTCGTCAATTGCGATGTCAAAGTTTAAGATATTAACGATGAAACAGTCTCCATCTTCTTCATCATCATAATCAAAATAGTAATCTTCTTCTGATTCAACATACTCTTGACAAAGAGCATCTAGTTGCTCAATAAAGTTATCCGGTTCATCGGTAGTGACATAAAAATCATAAAGAAATAGTTCTCCCTCACCAGCGAAAAATGATTCATCATCTTCCCAAACCCCAGCACTAAAGTCTGTATCGCTGAGAGATTTTATAATCCATGAATCATGTGCGTTGTAGTCTGGATGAATTATATAGTCATAGGGAATATAACAATATCCTTTATCTCCCCACTCAGAGCCCCATGAATTTCGGACGATAAACATGCGATCTTTATCCGAATATCCAACGCAGAGCATAGCGTGCCATGCATGAGTTTCCCGGACATTATCGCTCTGTTTGGGCATAGGTACGCGACCACGATTTCTAGTACTTTCGCCAAAAGAGTTGAATAAATTGAGAGCAAAAGCGATTGGATAACCTTCAGCTAAAGTATGTCTCCATAAATTCAAGTCAGTTTCAATAAACTCGCAATCAGTAATTTTAAAATTCGCAGCGTGTTCGTAGGCATCAGTATCGGGTTCGGAACATAACAACTCCTCATCATTAGGCCAAATTCCTTCAGAACAAGCACCATATTCTACAAGGCTTTTGATTGCATCATACATTGTCGTTCCATTATCTTCTTCTTCGGAATTATCTTGCACCCGAGCATTGTAGTAGACAAACAAGCGACTGACATCTTCCGAGTCACCCATACTACGTTTTGCTAAGTATTCATACGCTCCGACAAAAGCATTAGCAACACAACTATTTCCGACCTGCTCTTCAACCTCCGTCATATATTGACGCAAATCAACTTTGGGTGGTAACTCTTTTTCTTGAAAAAGTTCGGCGCTATGATGCTTAGTATCTTCCGGCTTTTCTCCAGCTTGATAACCACCAATACGATACTTGGGGTTTTCGGCTAACATAATTATTTTCCCTCCCTTACAACTTGCTGTGGATAATCTGATGTTGACCTTAGATTACCCAAACAAAATGATATAATTTATACTATAAAATATTTTTATTTTAATTCGCAGGTTGGGTTAGAGGCACGACATAATTTAATAACTAACCAATTAAACTCCGCGTACCTCCGCGTTACCCTTTGCGCCCCTCTGCGTTAACTTTCCTTATTCCAAAACCCTAACTCGAAGCACTAGTATAATATCTCAAAGCAAACCGCCAAAATCTCGAAGAAACAAAAAACAACCCTAAAGCCAAAATCCCCGCACCTATAACCCAAGAAAATTGAGTTCTACCAAGCATCGCTTCGGCAGGTACAGTAGTTAAAAATGCCACCGGAACTACAAAAGTAAAAAAGAACCGAAAACCCGCCGGATATGCAACCATCGGAAACCTGCCAGCTTCCAACAATCCCCGCAAAACTTCCGTGACATTGTATATTTTCACAAACCAAATACTCGTAGCTCCCAACATAAACCACAAGCTATAAAGAATTACTAAACCAAAAAACAGCGCTGGAATGCTAACAAGATAATCAGCAATTCCCAAACCGAGACGATTACCAGCGTAAATAATCATAATCGTACCGAAAATCAAATCCGAGAGTCCCCAAGGTGAAACGGTGTGAGAAGAAAGCCAAAACTGACTGCGAATAGGTTTTAATAAGATAAAATCTAAAGTTCCTTCCTGTACGTGACGCACGATGCGATTTAAATTGGGAGAAAGGAAAGTTTCTGCAAAGCCCTGCAATAAAGTGTAGATTCCCACCACAATTAAAGCAGCTTCCCATTGCCAACCAGAAAAAGTATAGCCAGTACGGTAAAACAAAAACAAGCCGAACAAGCTTCCTGCAAGGTTTCCCACACTGCTGAGAGTCGCAATAATAAAATTAACGCGGTACTCCATCTCAGCCGCTATAGCCGCACTCCAGAATAATCTAATAACTTTTAAGTATCTTCCCATGATGAAAACAAGCAGCGCTTCCGGTATAGTTAATTTTCAGGCTGTATATTGTGCTTGATAAAACTGTATTCTTAATAATCTTATGGCTAAACTGTCCAAGGAATTAAACCGCTTTTTTTTTGAAGAAGAACGTGGTGATACTGTAACTTTAGAAAATATTCTCGAATTAGCAGGGGAAAGGATTTTCGGATTTTTGTTTGTTATCCTTTCTTTACCTTCAGCTTTACCAGTACCCGCACCTGGTTATTCGATTCCTTTCGCGATTGTGATGTTTTTCTTGGCAGCACAGTTAATTATAGGTCGTAAAGAACCTTGGTTACCCTCAAAGTTTGCCAATCGCCCTATTAAAACTAAATTGGCACAAAAATTTATCAAGGGTGGGATTCCATGGTTGGGAAGAATTGAAGCTGTAACTCGTCCTCGCCTACCGTTCGTTTGTACTACTTTACCGGGAAAAATAATTATTGGTATTGCTATTTGTTTAATGTCGATTTTTATGATGATTCCCATTCCCGGAACAAATACTTTACCAGCGATTGGTATATTTGTAACTGGTTTTGGTTTATTGGAAGACGACGGTGCAATTAGTTTGGGTGGTTTAACTATTTGTACAATTGCAGCAATTTTAATTGGTTCGATTTTTGCAGTGGCAATTTGGGGTGGTACGAGTTTAATCGATCAACTTAAAGAGATGTTGGGAAGATAAAATAATTGGGAATAGAGTATATAGCTGTTTTTTGTTGAGTGCAATATACTTTGATACTTCACCTATTACGGGCACCCCTCTCCCTGGGGAGAGGGGGAATATAAAGTATAATTTAGTATTATTGTTCGTAGTTGCGCGGTGACTCGCCAAAAATGTTTGGCGAG
>JBCBPQ010000483.1:0-3132 GCA_039820645.1 Cyanobacteria bacterium J06633_8
AGATATCAGTTCTCGCCAAATTTTAGGAACTTTATTAACTTGGTTACAAGACAAAACAAGTGCAGTATTTGTAGTTGCAACTCTTAACCGACTTGATGCATTACCACCGGAGTTAACTAGGGTAGGAAGATTTGATGAAATATTTTATGTGGGATTCCCTCAAGCCATTGAGCGCAAAGAGATTTTAATGATGCATCTTAGCAGATTTGATACACGCTATAAAAATTCGGATGTGCTTACAGAAAAAGAATGGCGAATTGTTCTCAATAAAACTGTTAACTGTACGGGTGCCGAACTTGCTCAAATCGTTCAAAAAGCTGCTCGTGCTAAATTTCACCAAGGTCAAAAGATGGAGATTGGTTTACATGAACTGCTAGAACAACGAGAGATGATTGTTCCTTTATATGTTCGAGATACTGATAGGATATTGGCGATCGCCAACCGTGCAAAGTATATAACTCAACCTGCATCAAGTCCTGACACATCGGTTTTTGCTCCTGCTATTACTAGCTTTTGGGGAGAAGTTTCTTCTTAAATGAAACGCATTCTTACAAAATTTCATCAATCAAGACGTTTCCACCTTCTTGAAAATCAATACCTAGATGATAATCTTGGAGCAATGCAGTTCCAATAAGCGGACGACGACCCATAGCTAGAACTGGTACCTCACGCTCTACTCCGTTCCATAAAATAGTTGCTCCAAAAACTGGAGTTGCAACGTTTGAGTTATCAGCAAGATTTGCGTTGATTCTAGCAACAAAGGTCAGCCCGAGTTTTTCTATCGCAGCAGGGGGTAAAGTTAGAAAACCTTCAAACCCCGTATCTACAACACACTTAATTTCTATATTTGGACTTTCTGGCAGACATATGACTATACCTATTTGAGCCTGAAGCCCAATTACAGTTCCGTTTATCACTGCTCTGTCCTAACTAACGTACCACCTACAGCAAAGACAGCATTAAATCCAATTCTTTCAGCCCAAATTAGTGCATCGGCTTGTTTTTCTCGTAATCGCCGACTTGTTATAAGTAAATCATCACCTATTTCATATTCACCTGTCTCAATATTAATTGAGACAATTTTACCGATATTTTCTTGCATTTCTACTTGAGAACGAATTTGAGAATCGTAGAGTTCTTTCCCACGTTGGGTAATTTCTTCATCACTAAACTTTGAAAAAGACATAAAGTTATTACCTATGGTTTAATATACTTAAACTATCTGAATTGATTGTAAACCATCAACCTTATTAATTTAAATATCTGTAATTAAAGTTTAGTAACATATCAATGCTAGAACTTGTAAATAAGTCTACACCTAACAATTTGTTAGCAGAAGTTCGATATTTATTACTAAAATGCTGCTAAATATCAAATTACACCTATTTATATAATTAATTATATGAAGTTTCAACCATCATTATGGATAGAATCTGGAATACAAATCAATAAAGTTAGAAATTTATATTTATTTAAATTTAACCCAGAGTTACAATCTAGGCTAGACCAACTGACTGAAAAGAAAAAAGTCGATGGTTTAACTTCAGCCGAAAATGATGAGTTGACAATTATCTTAGAATTAAACCAAATTTTAACATTGTTAAATGCTAAAATAATCGCATTTAATAATGGTTATTAACAAACGAATCATTCTTTCAAAAACGTTTTTGCCAACAAGTAAAGAATTAACATAACTAAGACAGTGCAAAGAGAACAATCACAGGCATATCGATTTAAGATTAGGGATATAGTATCTTATCTTCATCAAAACGGTTGGCAAGAAATAACACACCCAAATCCACGTTTAATTGTATTTCAAGGTGCTGCTGACGATGAAGGAAATCCTATTCAACTTGTATTACCCAGTCAAAAAACTTTTGAAGACAGCAATCGTTTGATAGTCAAAGCCATAAACTTATTAGCAATAATTGAAGAAAAATCTCCGCATGAAATTATTGATTCAATTTCCCAAACTCATGCGGGTTAAACAACAAAAGTCTAATCGAAGAAAATGGGATTCAATTTTGAAAACAAGTCGTAAATTTTCATAACATTTGAAAAATTTTAATTTCTCAACACAAGATTTACTGTTTTTCGCTCAAAATAGCCCTTTCAATAAGCGTATCAATGCCTTCTATTGCACAAGCTTTTAAAATAGCAGTAGCAAATCTATTACCTTTGTTAGAAAAATGTCCCCATATCGAGAACCAATCTTTAATTGACAGTGCATACACACTTTTAAACCCATGTTTGGTTATAACTCTACATTCGGTAATATCCTTCGACAGATTTAAATCAGACATGGTCCTTGCCTTCTTAGATGAATAATTAACTAACCAGTTGGGGTCATGTCTAATGCATCTTAATCCTTCCTGGTATTCAATACGATATTCCCCAGACTGCAAAACTAAAACTTGGATACTTGTATCAGCTTCTATTTCAACAGACAACGGATTAGCTATTTCAACCCAATAATTTCCAGAGAAGAAACGAGGGTTGGGCGTATTACCAGATGCTGGTTTAAAATTGCATAACGCTTTAATCAAAGAATGCCATTCCCGACGAGAAAGCTGCGCGGGATGTTCGTCTAGGGAACCATTCTTCAATAGTGTAGATAAGTAAATTGCTGCGACAGATAATGGATAGACTTGAACCTCTACACCATTTTCGATTTGTACTGTTAAAGTTTCTAAGTTTTGCGATTCAATAAACGAGCGCACAATGTTTTTGGGCTGACCAATTAATAGTGCCATTTGACGGTCGCTCATAAATAAGGCACCATTAGGAAGTTGATAAGCTTTCCAGGAAAAATTATTGTAATGCCATGAAGCTGTTGATACTCTGGGTAATTGTTTATCACAATGTTGATGAGCCTTTGGGTTGAAAATTATGCTGTTTGCTTCGTTCATAACTACAACTTGTTAACTTTTATCAACAGATTAAATTGAATCAAATTTTAATAATTTGACTTACGAACTTGTTCTTAATTGATGATAAATATACCCTGTTTAATGTGTAAAAAAACCAGACATATTTGTCCGGTCTTCTGTTCATTATCGCTTTAATGATTGCTTTTATTAATTCATCACTTCAACAAGGGAGAAAAATAAAATAGCGCCTTTAAAACCTACT
>JBCBPQ010000484.1:0-3118 GCA_039820645.1 Cyanobacteria bacterium J06633_8
AAAGAAAAAATAGCAACCACTTACATGCAACAAGCCTACTACTGTTACGCCAAATGGGGAGCAAAAGCTAAAACCGACGACTTAGAAAAACGCTACCCAGATTTATTGAAAGTGCGGCTTGCTGTAATATTGGTTGGAGTAAATCTGGGTAGCGTTTTTCTAAGTCGTCGGTTTTAGCTTTTGCTCCCCATTTGGCGTAACAGTAGTAGGCTTGTTGCATGTAAGTGGTTGCTATTTTTTCTTTACCCCAATCCAAGTAGAATTTGGCAGCTAGTTCGTTGGCTAATCCTTCTTCTTGGAGGAATTCGTTTTCTTTTGCTCCAGCAATGGATTTATCATATAGTTCAATTGCTGATAATTTTTGGTTTAAAACTCTACATTTCTCTGCTTCTACTAAATCGTACTTGTGTTGGAAATTCATGGGAGCATGTTTAGAAAATAACTCTAATTTCTCTAAAGCTGAGGTAACACTAACCATAATTTTGGATTTTTCTGACTCAGAGAAATTATCCCAAACTGCTAAATGAGCAAGACCTTGATAATAATATAAAAGCGAAATTAGTACTTCTCCTGTTAAACCTGAGGCACAATTATTAGCTATTTCTGCGAAACTAATTCCTAAAACAGGATTATCAAACAAAACGCTTAACATCAGTTTATTAATATAAACTGCAGCATTCAGAAAAAATAAACCATTTCTTTCCCATTCCTGAACATGTTGGAACTCTTGAAAAACTTCTCCATCAAGTTGCCAGGGAGTATCACTACTATTCAACAAATTTAAAACAGTTTGTTGAAAAATTTCAATCACCAACAAAGTACCTTCTTCTCTGTAAGCTTTTAATATCTGACAACAGGATGATATTTCCTGAACCACATTATTCAGCTCAAAGCCAGCAAAAAAAATAAATTGACTATAATGATTAATAACATAGCCAGTGTATTCAAAATCCCCTGATTCAATACCTATAGGAACGCTCTGCTTTAAGCTATAAATTGAATCTTTAAGTAAGTTTTTCCAAGGATTTATATAAGAATAAATTTGATTAATAACTCTTACTTCAAACTCCCTAGCAGGAAATGCTTCCATTACAGCCAAAGCAACTTTTCCTGCAAAATTCCCCGATTCAAAATCTTGTAAACCACTTAGCAACATACCATAGCTTGCATAAATAGAGGCTGATGCAGGAATATTTCCATCATGAATTAATAAAGAAACCTGTTCGCAAATTATGATGGGTAATAACTCTGGCTTTGCTTTATAAGCACAGCCAATCATTAATGTTAAAAGGTTATGGATACTAATAATTTTTTGGTCTTTAATTTGAGGTAATTTGATGAAGTCATTAATACTTTTTGCTTTGAATTCTTGTAAAGTTTGACTAAGTATTTTGTTAGAATCTTTTTTTAATATTTGTATCCCTAGAGAATCTAAAACTTTTAGACCTAACTCTAATCCTGATAAAATATCTCCCTGTGATTGATAACAAGAAATTTGAGCTATATGAATTGGGATTGCATCAGTAAATACCTTGACTTTTTCTAAAACTAATTGACTGTTTTCATGAACTGCTGCAAATTCACCTCTTAAATAATCAATCTTGACCAATTCCGAGTAAAGATTAAGAGTTAAATTGTAATTATTTTGCCACCTTTCTTTAGTTATAAACTTAATTCCCGTTTGTAAATATGATGCTGCTTCGGTATAAGCAATGGTAGTTTTCGCTTTAATTCCTGCTTGAAGATTGAGTTCAGCCAATTCCTGTCGCTCTGCTACATCAGTAACTAATTCAATACCATAATTTAGATGATTAACTATATCAAAAATTTTCTCAGATTTCTCTTCTAATTTTGTTGCTTGCTGTAATAATTTCCCGATTTTATAATGGGTAATTTGCTTTTTATCATCAGGAATTAATTTATATGCTGCTTGCTGAACCCGGTCATGAAGGAACCGATAACTGATGGTGATATTATCAAGGATTGTTTCTTCTTGCTTGATATCATGGAAAAACTTATAGGTATCATTTTGTGGAATCACTAACCCGAATTGTAGGGATGACCAGAGGTTTGTAGCGATAACTTCCTGGGGCTGCTGGTAAATAACCGATAAAGTGGTTAAATCAAACTGATTGCCAATGCAAGCTGCTATTTTCAAAATATCTTGGGTTTGGGTAGGTAGTTTCTGTAATTGCCCCACCATGAATGCTACTACATCATTGGTAAGCGCCAACTGCTTCACCTGCGCTAAATCACACTGCCAGTAACCCTCTGTAGCGTCAAAGGTGATACAGTCGTCTTCGTACAGCCCTTGCAAAAACTGGGTGGCGAAAAAGGGATTACCTTGGGTTTTTTGATATACCAATTCTCCTAGCGGTGCAGCCAACTCCCTCGTACACAACAAAGTATCGGCAACAAGATGGTGAATGTGGGTTTCAGCTAGAGGTTTTAAGGTCAAGGTATGGATTTGTGTCCGATGTGTTTTGATATCCTCCAAGGTGAGCATCAACGGATGAGCAGGGAACACCTCGTTATCGCGGTAAGCTCCCAGTACCAGTAAATTCCCCGTTTCTGACTCCGCCATCAGCAGTTTGAGCAGGTTAAGGGAAGCCGAATCTGCCCATTGTAAATCGTCCAAAAACATTACCAGGGGGTGCTTTGGTGTAGTGAAAACGGCAATAAACTTACTAAACAGCAAGTTAAAACGATTTTGGGCAGCACTACCAGAGAGTTCCGGAACGGCAGGTTGCTTACCGATGATACGTTCTAATTCGGGAATCACTTCAATCAGCACTTGTCCACTTTCACCTACTGCCTGCAAGATTTTCGCCTTCCACTCTTGCATCTCGGTATCCGATTCACTCAACAGTTGCCTGATTAAACTGCGAAAAGCTTGTACAAAGGCAGAGAAGGGAATGTTGCGATTAAACTGGTCAAATTTGCCTTTGATGAAATAGCCCCGTTGGCGAGTAATTGGTTTATGCACCTCATTGACTACAGCTGTTTTCCCAACACCGGAATAGCCCGCCACTAACATCAGTTCCGCAGTACCTTGGGAAACCCTCTCAAAGGCATCCAGGAGTGTTTGAACTTCAGCTTCGCGTCCATAAAGTTTTTC
>JBCBPQ010000485.1:0-3116 GCA_039820645.1 Cyanobacteria bacterium J06633_8
AAGTCTAAAAATTTGGTAGAGATTTCACGTGCTTTCTGCTTGGCTTAGACAAGTAAAGGCGCTATTTCAATAACAAGCGTCAACTTTCAAGTTATGAAACTTATTCAAGTATGTAATAGCTTGAGAGTCCAAGCTCTCATCTTTAGTAATTTTGAGCAAGCTGATATTTTTCAGAGTTCTCTTTTTATCCCTCTACTTTCTAGACTTCTTCTAGTATGAGAAGCGATTTTGTAAAAATCAATTTCTCAACTTGAAAGTATCGAGAAGCAAGATAATACGCCAGATTGCGGCAAAATCCGACTAAATGTAGAGCTAAATCTCTGCATCATCTACCCCTCTGGGTAGACAATCGAACGCACATTTACAAGTAAAAGTTTTTCATTAATTGAAGGTCAACAACTATGGGTATTGTTCAGTCAAAGTTAGAAGCAACTGAATCAGCTTTTCACGTAGAAGCTTATGAAAAAATCGAATATAGCCTCGTCTATGTTGATGGAATTTTCGATATCAATAATTCCGAACTAGCCGAGTGTTATGAGAAATTCGGTCGATGCTTAGCTGTTGTAGATTCTAATGTCTACAAGCATTACAGCAATAAAATGCAGCAGTATTTTGAGCATTACAACATCGATGTAACAGCCTTCCCCGTAACTATCACCGAGCCTAATAAAACAATCCAAACATTTGAAAAAATTATAGATGCATTCGCTGATTTCAAACTGGTTCGTAAAGAGCCTGTTTTGGTAATCGGTGGTGGATTGGTAACAGATGTTGCGGGTTTTGCTTGTTCTGCTTATCGTCGCAGCAGTAACTATATCCGCATCCCTACTACTTTGATTGGTTTGATTGACGCTAGTGTTGCAATTAAAGTCGCAGTTAACCATAAAAAGCTGAAAAATCGTCTGGGTGCTTACCATGCTTCTTCTAAAGTATTTCTTGATTTCTCTTTCTTAAGCACCTTGCCTACCGATCAAGTCCGCAACGGTATGGCAGAATTAGTCAAAATTGCCGTAGTTGGGCACGAAGAAGTATTTGAATTGCTGGAAAAATATGGCGAAGAATTGCTTCGTACTCACTTTGGTAACAATGATGCGACAGAAGAAATTAAAGAAGTCGCTCATAAATTGACTTACAAAGCCATCAAAAAGATGTTGGAATATGAAGTACCCAACCTACATGAGTTAGACCTAGATAGAGTTATAGCCTATGGTCACAGTTGGAGTCCGACTCTTGAACTAGCACCCCGCGTACCTATTTTCCACGGTCATGCAGTCAATATCGATATGGCTTTATCTGCAACAATTGCAGCTAGAAGAGGCTATATCAGTGTAGAAGATAGAGACCGTATTTTAGGCACAATGAGCCGAATTGGGCTTTCTCTCGACCATCCTTTATTGGAAGCAGACCTTTTATGGCGTGCAACTGAATCTATTTCTCTGACAAGAGACGGTAAACAAAGAGCCGCTATGCCAAGACCTATTGGCGAATGCTTCTTTGTCAACGATTTAACTCCCGAAGAATTAACCGAAGCTTTAGCAGAACACAAAGAGATTTGTCAGAAATTCCCTCGTGGTGGTGAAGGGGTTGATATGTACCCGGTTTATTCTCAAACTGAAGCTGAACTTGTAGGGAGCGACAGCTAATGACGGGTGTTGTAGAAAAACCAGTAGCTAGACCAGTTACGCCTTTAGGGATATTAGCCCAAGAGTTAGAAGCAGTTGTGCAAGCATTGGATAAAGAAACATTGCCAGCACAGATTAAGCAGAAGCTTAACTTTGCTTCCCGTTTAGCTTCTGCTTTAGATCCTTATTTAGAAGAATGCACCACTTCTGAATCGGCAGCTTTAAAAGCTCTTGCCGAAAAAACGGCGCGAGAGCAGTGGGGTAATCGCTTTAAGGGCGGTGAAACCGTTGTCGCTTTAGAGCAGGAAATGCTTTCTGGTCATATAGAAGGACAAACTTTAAAGATGTTTATCCATATGACCAAAGCAAAGCGAGTACTAGAAATCGGTATGTTTACTGGCTATTCTGCTCTAGCAATGGCTGAAGCATTACCCGCAGATGGAAAACTGATTGCTTGTGAAGTTGACCCTTATACAGCAGAGTTTGGTAAAACAGCTTTCCAAGAATCTCCTCATGGAGAAAAAATCCAAGTTGAAATTGGTCCGGCAATGGAAACTTTGGACAAACTAGCAGCAGATGGAGAGCCATTTGAATTTGTATTTATTGATGCAGACAAACCAGGATACGTAGATTATTTCAATATTCTGTTAGAGAAAAATCTATTAGCTCCATCTGGTTTTATCTGCGTTGATAATACATTGCTTCAAGGACAACCTTATTTAAGCGAAGCAGAACGTACTGCAAACGGAAAGGCGATCGCTGAATTTAACCGTGTCGTCGCAGAAGATAAACGTGTCGAACAAGTGCTACTGCCAGTACGAGACGGTTTAACTATCATCCGGCGGTTAGAAAATTAACAAGCTCTGTCAAACTTATAACTTTTGCCTTCTTTAAGAAGGTAAAAGTTATAAATTACCTTCAAAAACATAGGTAATATTCTTACTACTTGCTACTTGCTACTTGCTAATTCTCACATCGTTAAAACTGAAATCTTGCACTTTCTTTCTTGGCTCTATTCCCGTTTGATTGTTGGTTAATAAACATGCAGAATAATGTTTTAACCAAGAAAAACCGGGCTTCTTTGCGCTTAATGAGATTGCTGCAAGATTTAAGTTAAAACATACTTCTATCAAAAATATTTATTAGAAATTAGAAAATGACACAATCTTCTATTTCCGTTTCATCATCTCAACCAGCAACACCCCCTATTTCCATAGGTATTCGTTTTTTAGCGTTATTTCAAAACCTAGCTACTTTAACTTTACTTTTGCTCGCTTTACCAATTAATGCCACTATCGTTTTAATATCATTACTGTTAAACATACTGACTTCTCCGTTTCAAAAAAAACAGACAACGGTAACTGCTGCTGAACGTAAAAATATTCTTATTAGCGGTGGAAAAATGACCAAAGCGCTACAAATTGCTCGGTTTTTTCATGCCGCAGGTCATCGAGTAATACTAACAGAAACTCATAAATATTGGTTGTCAGGTCA
>JBCBPQ010000486.1:0-3091 GCA_039820645.1 Cyanobacteria bacterium J06633_8
AACTCAAGACTCTTAACTTAATGCATTAATTGCATAGTTAATGTAAATGTTGGCTTCTCCACCAACATCTCCACTCAAACCATGATTATCGCGGACAAATTCTAAAGCAGCTACATACCAGCTAGGAGATAAACCTAGAGCGGCATTCAATTCGCTTAATCCAGCAACTACGTATTCATCTAAAGGACCGGTACCGCCAACTACACAGCAATAGCTGATAGTGCGTAAGTAGTGGTCGATATCGCGCACGCACTTGTTTTTACCTTCGTTGCTAGATGCATATTGCGGTCCCTGCATTTGGGTGGTGTAGGGAAACTTTTGATATACGTGATTTGCTGCTGCTTCTGCCCATTTTTGACCGTTCTGTGAAAACGCTTTGGCTGCATCTAAACCTGCTTTTGCACGGTTAAAACGACCGAATACACCTTGCATTTCGGTGTTGCTTAAGTAAGAACCGCGAACGTCTGCGGTTGATATTGCTTCAGTCAAAGGTGTTTTCATGATTCAAGTATTCCTTTATTCCGGTAGAGTTTGCAAAAAAAATCTGCGTGTATTTTTCGATTACACAAGCTATGGCGATTTGTCGTTACGAATGACTTAAAATCGCTCTCAAAAAAAGTGTGATTCAGAGTAAGTCTATTAGACGACAGCAGAAGCAGCACGGTCAAAGTAGCTTCCTACTTCAGACATTAATTGACTGCAATCACCTTTGGTAATGCCGTTAGAGTCATTAGCGATTTGGATAGCAGCATCTTTCATTTTTTGGATTCCGGAAGCTACAGCATTACCAGGAGTACCCAAAGCCTGATAGGTTTCTCTCAAACCATTCAAGCAACGGTCATCCATTGCACTGGAATCTCCAGAAAGTACGGAATAGGTAACGTACCGGAGAATAAATCCCATATCGCGAATACAAGCAGCTTGATTGCGGTTGTGGAAACAAGCACCACCAGCATTAAAAATTTCTGGACTCTCTGCAACTAAACCACGGTAAGCGTTTGCCACAATCGAAGAAGCGTTACTGCTGAGTCTGTTAACTACATCTAAACGCTTATTACTATCAGCAACCATTGCTGATAATCCATTGATTTGGTCGTCACTTAGGTAAGCACCGCTCTTATCAGCTTGTTCAACAACTTTAGAAAAAGCATCAAGCATTGTTTATTATCTCCTCAAGTTTACTGCAGCTATTTCAAGCTTTTTTGATTGACTGTAAATCGGTTTGGAGCAGTTCAATTTCCCAGCAAAAATTGAGCCAATATCTGGTAACTTTTGCGCTCTAACAAATAGTTCACTGCGTTGCAGAAAGCGAATCAGTCACCCAGAAAGACTTAATTTTTTGCTTAATTTGTAATTGCTTTTAAAACCTATGCTCGTATTGTATATATTGCTTGAACTTTTTTTAGATTAAGTTTATTAACAAAAAAATATATCCATCTAATTCGCTCTAAATATCTCCAAATAAGGCTTTGGAACTCATAATAGATAAAAAGGCTTTACATTCAGATACTTTTCTTTACTCGGATTTACACTTCATTTTTATTGGATATATTTAAGTAAAAAAATAAATCTTTAAAAAGAAAAAGTAAGTAAATACTAGTAATTAGTTGTTGTTAAGCCTAAAGGACTTGTACTATGGTGGTTTTCAGTTGAATGAGGTACATGATTAAACCTCACCTCTTCCCCTCTCCGATATCTTGGAGGTTTAAACATTCTAAATAAGACTTCTGACTTACCAACTATTTTCCATATGAAACTTAAATGACTTTACAGTTATTAGTCATAAAAAATACTTTACAAAATATCAGTATCTATCAAAATATATAGTTAAGATTAGATTATGCCAATATTCCTCGAAAATCTTGCTGTTACGAGGATTATTAATAAAATTTGCAGCCAATACAATGTTTGGGGAATAATGTATTTATGTAAAGATGAATTCTAAAAATGATAAATCTAATTAGTATTTTTTGACTTTTTTTTAGATCCGCTAGCGTCGTCTTAAAACTTGTAATAAAGTCGAAAACACTTGAGGAAGTGGTGCAATAACTTCAACTAAATTGTTAGTTGCCGGATGTTTTAACTGAAGTTTCCAAGCATGTAAAGCTTGTCCGGGTAAATTCACTCCTACCGAACGATTGGAACTATAAACAGAATCTCCGACGATAGGATGACCAATTTGAGCGCTATGGACGCGAATTTGATGAGTACGTCCGGTTTCTAACTGAAAGTGCATTAATGTATAATTTCCCAGCCGCTCCTTGATTTGCCAATGAGTTACGGCTTCTCTTCCACCCTTCTCCACGGGGACAACTGCCATTTTTTTGCGTTCTTTAGGATGGCGACCTATAGGTAAATTTATGGTACCTTCTGGTTGTTTATTTGTGCCGTATACTACACCAAGGTATTCTCTGCGGGCTGTTTTGGCTTTTAGTTGGGATTGCAAGCTGTGATGGGCTAACTCTGTTTTAGCGATCGCAATTGCTCCGGTGGTATCTTTATCAAGTCTATGAACAATTCCAGGACGTTGCACGCCGCCAATTCCTGGTAAATTAGGGCAGTGAGCTAAAACAGCATTAACTAAAGTTCCGTTTGGATGCCCTGGAGCCGGATGAACAACTAAACCAGCTGGTTTATTTAAAATAAGTATTTGCTCGTCTTCGTAGAGAATATCTAAAGGTATATTTTCGGGCTGTAATTCTAAAGGCTGGGCTATTGGTATTTCTACAACAATCAAATCTCCCTGCTTAAGAGAATTTTTTTTAGAGTTACAAATTTCACCATTAAGTTTGACATGCCCTTGTTCAATCAACTGTTGAATTCTTGAACGAGATAAATCAAGCTGTTTTTGAGAAAGATAACTATCCAAACGGGAACTATTTTGTTCTACTTCTAAAGATATTGATTCACTTGATATCATTTTTAACAATTTAAACGTAATTGGGAATTTATAGCAGTGTCATAAACCGGGTTTCTTTGGGATTTTATCAGGAGATAATCCTGCTTTCACCACAAATTCCGTGGCAGTTAAGATAGAAACCCGGTTTCTTGTGGTGAAAGCAGGATTATCTCCTGATAAAATCCCAAAGAA
>JBCBPQ010000487.1:0-3077 GCA_039820645.1 Cyanobacteria bacterium J06633_8
ACGTTCACCTTTAATTACTTCAAATGGTGTAATTACTTTATACTATAAGCATCTTCCACAAACGTTATCGGGATGTGTTTATATAAATCCAAAAACAGCTATGGATAATATGCAATGCGATTTTGATGGTGATTTATTAGCTTTTGCACCAAGTAAGGAATACAAATTTCATTTGGCTGTAAATCTAAACTAGGTTGAGCTAAACCGGATGTAAACTTGATAGAACGTCCAGTAGCTATCTCTACCCATTGTTTGCGAGTAAAATCTTTGAGGTCAGAAATAATTTTAGGATGTTCCAGCAGTTGATAATAATTTTCTGTGTCGGCTTTTAATAGAGAGTAAAGTAATAAGTCTTTTTGTTCTTTTCTACAGTTATCACATTCTTGAACTTCTTCGATTTCCGAGTCGGAAACTAAATTATCAAATATAAATAATTTCTCATCTATATCTTGTTCTAAATATTTATCCAAGTCCAAACTTTTAGCAGCAAGTGCTTTACGTCGAGAACAGTTTTTAATATATCGCTGTGCTAAATTTTTCGGGTCTTTTTGCTCTTGAGCCAGTTTTTCTGCTTGCTCTTTAATAGTAGGAAGAATTTCATGTTTTACAGCGTGAGGATAGTTAACTAAAATCTGAGTTCCTAAACTATGCTCTCTATACAAAGCAAAAGACTTTACACCTAAACCAAGTGAAAGTATATATTCTCCTGGTTTAATTGCATCTTCTCCTTTCCTCCCCTTGAAAGAAGATGTCGCTAGTACCATATCGTAACCAATCTTGGAGCGGAGAGTACCGTCTTTAAGATTGCCACTCATCCGAAAAGAAGATTCCCCTAATTTATCTAGTCTTGTAGGAGCGAGCGTACCCTTTGCAATTCGCATAACTGCACTTTCTTGTTGGGGTTTGATACCTAGTCGAAACTGAAAAGCACGCAGTTGTATATCGTTAGAAATTGCAAAATTTCTATCTATCAAACCCTTACAATCACCAACTAACTTTCGAGCATCATTCGCCGCTATAACATTACCGTTTTCCCCAGTAACATCATCAATAACTAAAACTCTCACGTCTCTTAATTCATGGAAACTTTGACAAGGAGTGAAAGGCAAAGGATAAGCTGCACCGTCAGAAGGGTTAGGATACAATAAAGAGCGAACATTGGGATTATCTGCGAAAAACATTCTTGTACCAGACGAAAATTGAAGACTTCCAATTTCGTGTAAATCTTCTTCCAAGTCTTCTGGTATTGTGGCATCAGGATAAGCAATACCGATGCTAAACTTAGTGTTAGGAAAAAGATATTGTGCAAGTACCTTGTCTAACTTTTGTTCGATACCTGTATTCTGTTTAGTTTTTGTATCAAATTGATTGAGCTTTAAAGCCATATCAAAATCATTACCTTGAATTAACAATTACAGCTTCCGCTGGCTTCATAGTTAAATAACTTTCTGATTGCATTAGCAGCAGGTAAATTTTTATGAAAGATAAAAAGAAGACGCATACTCCACAAACAAGTATCAGTGAACTTTCTCATGGGATGACTCCCTCTGAACTTATTAGTGAAGGACATGTAGATGTTGATTATTTCTATGACCCGGATGAAGAAGAATGGAAAAGAGAAGTTGAAAAAATGGAGCAAATAGTAAAAGAAAATAAAATTCCCGATTCTGAGTGTACGCCGTTTTAAAAGCTATCCAATGTATTAAGGAGTGTAAGCAAACAATAAAGTTGTAAACTGGCAGGCATCCGAAAGCCTTAATACTGCGTTGACATTTACAATTTTACTCAAAATAAAGTTGTAAACTGTTTGGGTGTAAAACTGTTGGTTGGTAGGAAACCGAAAACAATAAAGTTCTAAACTGTCACATTGCTTGTTAGCTCAAAACACACAGAGTTTTTACTAAAAACGGTTAATAAGTCTCAAAAGTTATAGTTCAAGATTCTTTGTCCAAATCAAATACCGATTCCTATATGTGACAGTTAGTTTAGAACTTTACGACCTAGTTTACGAGTTTACGTCTTAGTTTAAAACTTTATTGTTTGGGTTCAAGGAGCTAATTTACGTTTATCTGCCGGAACCACCCAAATGGTGCAAAATCCTGACCTGGCTTTGCGGTTATATTGCGATAAAACTACTCCTAACTTTTGAGCATCTTTAACACATTCCTTATTATCCAAGTAACCGCGATTCCAATCAATCAAGTCTTTCGCAAATTTTCCCTCACTCGACATTGCCCATCTCATTGCGTTCAGCTCGTCCCAAGTTAAATTATTAGATTTCACTAAGCTATATCCCTTTCCCAATACACCAACAATCCAAGGTGGTATCGTTACTCCTCCTATAAAACCAGATCCAAAGATAAGAAAGAATACAATTGCAACCGGATAAATAGAATTGATAATATTTCGACCTTCACGTACCAAAGATTCATGAATTAAAGCTTGTGCTGCTCGGTTAATTGCTACTTTCTGTCTTTGAACAGCAACTTGTTCTACAGTCTCCAGATTCTTGGCTAAATCTTGATTCCAAGTCTCAAATAGCAACTGTAATGTTTGGGGTGCATCCTCCAACATTACTTCTAATTGTCCGGTAGCAACCAGTACCAGAAATAACGGGTCATCTTTGGATAAACCACTTCTAAAAGCGAAATCAACTACTCGCTGCTTAAATTCTTCACTCCTCCCCTTCAAAGCTTCAGCAAGCAACTCATCCGGAGTTCTTGGTGTTTGTTCTTTACTTTTGGAAGCATCATCTGTACTCATTGAATCAACTCCGTTGCAGCTAAGGAAGCATAAGCTACTTTGAGGAAATTCTTCACCCGTTGTTTAGGAATGACTTTCAATTCGGGGTGCGCGATCGCCATATCAAAAGTTATCCCCAAACGGTCAATCATACTACGCTCCCAAAACGGAAATTTAGGAAAATCCATAATAATAAAGTCATGGTCGCTAATAGCTTGTTTAAATTTTGGCATCTCATTTATATACTCCCATTCATCGCATAATCCTTGATTTCTCACAAATACATGAATAATGTCATTTCCGAAATCATTCAAAGATTGAAGAAAGAAATTGAC
>JBCBPQ010000488.1:0-3074 GCA_039820645.1 Cyanobacteria bacterium J06633_8
ATTATCTTTTTATGCAAGAGAAAAAGCCCAACGCGAATTCACCCTGGAATTACAAGCAAAACGTTATTCAACCTTGCTATCCATAACTTTTTACTGTTAACTGTTAACTACTCACTGTTAACTGTTCACTGTTAACTGTTAACTGTTCACTGCATTGTTCAAACAAGGTTGAATAACGTTTTGCTTGTAATTCCAGGGTGAATTCGCGTTGGGCTTTTTCTCTTGCATAAAAAGATAATTTTTCGTGTCTTTGAGGATTTTCTAAAACCCAAGCGATTCCTTTAGCAAAATCATCAACATCATAGGGTTGTGCTAAATAACCACACTCTTGATGGGAAATAATATCTTTTAAACCAGTTGCGTTAAATGCTACTACTGGAGTGGAGCAAGCAAGGGATTCGGAAGCAGTTTGTCCGAAAGATTCTTGCAAAGAAGGTACAAGCATGACATCGGCAGCAGAATAAACAGCAGCTAAGGAGGTGTCATCATATAAATGTCCTAAGTAATGAGTTTTAAATCCTAGCTCTGGTGGATTTTCTGGTTGAGAAGCTCCAAAAATCACTATCTCGGTGTTAACATTCGTGCCAGATTGACTTAATTGCTGCAAAGCTGGTTGTAATAAATGAAAACCTTTATTTCTATCGCTAGTTGCTTCTATAGCTCCAAATAATATCAACTTTTTGTTCTGTGGTAAGCCAAGAATTTCCCGGGCTACTGTTTGTTTAATTGGTCGAAATTTTTGAGTATTTAATCCATGAGGAATTACTTCTACTCGTGAATTTTTGAATAACGAACTGGATTTAGCACATTCAGCTATCCAAGTACTAGGAGCAACTAAAGTTAAATTATTTGAGTTAATTAAACTTTGCCAAGCTCTGGTTTTACGCTTGTGTACCCAGCGAGATAAATCCCAGTTATTAGTACTATTAAGTTGAGGGCAAGTACCGCAAGATTGAGTATAGCGCTGGCAATCTCTAGCAACATGACAACCTCCGGTAAATACCCACATATCGTGAAGCGTCCATACTAAAGGTTGTTTCAATTTTGCAATGGATTCTATTTGCATAAAAGCGCCACTAATCCAATGTAAATTAATAATATCTGGTTTAATATTTGCGACTTGAGAAACAACTCTATCGGGCAACCATTGACTAAAAAATGTACTTTTACTTCTTTGTCGATACAATTTTAATGGCAAAGTTTCAAAAGTCAGTTTTGTTTTGGCTATACCTTGATATAACCTGATTTTTGGCGCAATTACTGTTTTATCGCTACTCGATTTTTCTTGAACTAACATTTGTGAATCTAGTCCAATTTCTTGTAAACCTTTATGCAAGCGATATGTTGCCCGAGCCGCTCCACCACTTGTATCGTGAGTACTTAAATGTAAAATTTTCATTGATTTTTATTTTTTGTTTTAGAATATTTTCTATATTGATTACTCTCGTTGCAAGGCTCTGCCTTGTTTGATGGCGGAAGGCAGAGCCTTCTAGTCTGTATTCCTTGTCAGAGCCAAGGAACAAGTTATCTAACACACCCTACAAGAAGAATGCTTTAGTAAGCTAAGTTCAAAGATGCTTTTTTTCTCATTCTGTGAGATTCCATTGTTAGTGTTAGAGACATGCTTAAATACATAAACCAATTCCAACTAGGAGTTAATAATCTAGCTTCAGTAATATTTAAAATAATAATTAGGGCAAGCATTTGCATTGGTAAATAATCTTCGGGCTTCTTTGCTAGAAATACAACTCGATAAAGAGCCATAGTAAAAAAGCGAATAAAACCGATAGCAAAAATTAAGAAACCACCTATTCCTATATCTAGCATTATCTCGAAAAATCCATTATGAGAATTACTTGCCCATTCGTAAGTTAATCTAATATTAGAAGCAAACGGACTAGTCCAAAATGCAGCATATCCATATCCAAATAAAGGTCTTTCTAAAATTTGTTTGATTACAGGTTCCCATAAGTCAGTACGTCCATTTAATGTTAAGTCTTTTCCTGAAGTACCAACTATAGCTTCTGCATTTCCAAAAATTAATATTGAGCCGGTAACTAACAACATTAAAACAAAACTTATAGTGATGATTTGTAATTTATAGTTATTGTTTGTGCTAAGTTTATATAAAGGTAGTAGAGCTATCATCGTTAACAAAATCATTAAAGAAGTTGTAGAACGTGAAAGAATAATTAGGCAAATAGCTAAACCAAAAATTGTTAACCTTAACCAGCGAAATTTTGATTCACTTAAAGCTAAATGTAGAGACACTCCAGCACTCCAAACCATCATGTATCCTAATTCATTTTTATGACCAAAAATTCCAGCCCACATTCCAGCTAATTCTGGTGTTGTATGGATTCCTCCAAAGCTTGGTATTAATGGGAAAATTATTGATAAAACAGTTGTTGTTCCTAGTGCAAAAGCGATAAACCTTATTTGCTCTTTGAAGGTATAGCGCATCGCTAGGTAAACTGCTAAAAAATATATTCTAATTAAGCCTCTTATATAAGTTAAACTAGAGCCCATATCTGCCGACCATAAAACAGAAAATAAAATTATTATTAATAGTAGTAGTTGAAATATACCTTTGGAACTAACATATAAAAAACCTTTCCAATAGTAAGCAATTAAGCCAGATAAAATTAAATATGACAGAGCATTTAATATTTTATCTACAGCAGCACCTCCGAGGGGATTTGGTGAAATTTCATGGACAGGTTTGATAGAAGCAGCACCTACGGTAATTAGTATTAAAATAATAGTTGCTAATTTTTCAGTGCGGTGAAGATTCATTTTTTCCTCGGGGAGTTGAGATATTGAGTGTGAAAGATATAATTAAGTAGGTTGGCATTGAAAATAGTAATTGGGATAAGGCAATAGGCTGTCTTGCTGTCTTGCAATAGGAATAAGGGTTTAAGGGTAATTTACATTCTGTAATGTAGCTTGGTTTATTTGTGCCGACTTACTTAACGTGCAATTAATTTCTTATCCTGGAGCATTTTCTTGAGATTCTGTTTCAAAAAAAAACTTGAATTAACACATCAGAATGCACCTTGCTCAATTTCGCTCAA
>JBCBPQ010000489.1:0-3058 GCA_039820645.1 Cyanobacteria bacterium J06633_8
TACTCGCTTACCAGAGGGATTGGGTTTAGCGGCAATCAGCGAACGAGAAAACCCAGCAGATGCTTTGGTTGTACATGAAAAGCACAAAGACAAGCAAATCGAAACTTTGCCTAAAGGCGCGGTTATCGGAACATCTTCCCTACGACGCTTAGCACAGTTGCGACATCATTTTCCTCACTTTGAGTTCAAAGATGTGCGCGGTAACTTAAACACCCGTCTTGCCAAACTTGACTCCGGAGAATACGACGCTTTAATCTTGGCAGCAGCAGGCTTGGGACGCTTGGGAATGGCAGAGCGCATACACCAAGTTATTCCCAAGGAAATATCCCTTCATGCAGTCGGACAAGGTGCATTGGGTATAGAATGTCTTTCCGACAATGAAAATCTAATATCCTTGCTCAAAGAAATTGAACATCCTCCAACTCGCGATCGCTGTCTTGCAGAAAGGGCTTTTCTCAGGGATTTAGAAGGCGGTTGTCAAGTACCTATCGGAGTAAATACCGAAATTAACGGCGACGAATTGACTATGACTGGAATAGTTGCCAGCATCGACGGTACAAAGCGCGTCAAAGACACAGTGTCTGGTTCTTTGTCCGAGCCAGAAAAATTAGGAAGCGAACTAGCGCAGCGTTTGCGCGAACAAGGAGCGCAAGAAATCTTAGATGAGATTTTCGCTACCCTTGAACGCAGTTAGTGGTTAGTGGTTAGTGGTTAGTGGTTAGGAACTGGGAGTGAGAGTTAGCCTAGTAAGCTAGGTAAATTGACAACTATCAACTAACAACTAACAACTAACAACTATCAACTAATAACCAACAACTATCAACCAACAACTATCAACCAACCACCAACAACTGATAACTTATAACTGACAACTGATAACTTATAACTGAAATGCGGATTCTATTTGTGGCAGCGGAAGCGGCTCCGGTGGCGAAAGTTGGCGGAATGGGTGATGTTGTGGGTGCATTACCGAAGATTTTGCGGAAAATGGGGCATGATGTGCGTATTCTCATGCCTTACTACGGTTTTTTAGCGGACAAAATGGAAATTCCCGAAGAGCCAGTTTGGTGGGGATATGCCATGTTTAATGATTTTGCGGTTTACGAATCGGTGCTTCCCGGCACTGATGTTCCTTTGTATTTATTTGGACATCCGGCTTTCGATCCACGCAAAGTTTATGGTGGTGATGATGAAGATTGGCGCTTCACTTTCTTTGCTAATGGTGCTGCCGAGTTTTGCTGGAATTACTGGAAACCCGAGATAGTTCACTGTCACGATTGGCATACGGGCATGCTTCCGGTGTGGCTACATCAATCTCCCGATATTAGTACTGTATTTACGATTCACAACCTGGCTTATCAAGGGCCTTGGTACTGGTATTTAGAGAAAATTACTTGGTGTCCGTGGTATATGCAAGGACATAATACTATGGCGGCAGCGGTACAGTTTGCCGATAAAGTAACTACCGTTTCTCCAACTTATGCCGAGCAAATAAAAACTGCTGATTATGGCGAAACTTTAGAGGGGCTGCTGTCATTTATTAGCGGTAAATTATCGGGTATTGTCAATGGTATAGATACTGAAGTTTACGATCCAGAAACAGACAAATATATTGGTGAAAATTTCACTAGTGAAAATTTAGATAAACGCAAGCCCAATAAAATCGCTTTACAAGAAGAATTGGGATTAGAAGTTAATAGCCAAGCCTTTTTAGTTGGGATGGTATCCCGTTTAGTTGAGCAGAAAGGCATTGATTTAATGATGCAGGTTCTTGATAAGTTTTTGTCTTACACAGATGCTCAGTTTATAGTTTTGGGTACAGGAGACAGAAATTACGAAACCCAACTTTGGCAGATGGCATCGCGTTTTCCCGGACGTATGGCGAGCTATATACTATATAACGATGCTTTGGCTCGTAGAATCTACGCCGGAAGCGATGCATTCTTAATGCCAAGCCGTTTTGAACCCTGCGGTATCAGTCAAATGCTAGCAATGCGCTACGGTTGCGTGCCAATTGTCCGCCGTACTGGAGGATTAGTAGATACAGTATCCCATCACGACCCAGTAAATGATACAGGAACAGGTTATTGCTTCGACCGTTACGAAGCTCTAGACCAGTACACATGTATGGTACGTGCTTGGGAAGGCTTTCGCTTCAAACCCCAATGGCAAGAATTGCAAAAACGGGGTATGAGTCAGAATTTCAGTTGGGAACTTTCGGCTAAAAAGTATGTAAGTTTGTATAAATCGATTTTGGGTTTACCAGAAGAGGAAGAGAAGAAAGAAGAAGTGCCTGTGAAGTCCTGATAATCATTCACAATCGCCCTCACCTTCATCCCTTGTAGGGTGAGGGTTTTATGTGTTTGAAAACGTATCATAATCTAAAATTTAAAATTAAGATGTGAAATTTATCTACGCAATTTGTAACTATTAATCAAAGAATTAATAATTCTAAGTAAAAAAATGATAAATCTTCAGTAGATTCTCGGAATTTTATCTAAATTAAAAAATATGTCCCATGATTTAATAGCTGATTAAGTTCTCCGTATTTCTTCTAATTCTTTTTCTTTTAATAAAGATTAATCAAAACCCCTACCCATTGTAAAAATATTTTGTCAAACTTAATCATTAGTTACGGAGTTAAAACAATACTGCTAAAACTGAATACCGTTTAATGCAGTACTCTTGAAAAAGTTAGTTTATTTTAGGCTATTCTTTTTAATATAAGTTCTCATTCTGTAATCTTTTGATAAATGAATATTTGCATTTTTATTCAGTAAATATTTTAGTTATTAAATGATAGTTTCAGGGATTAGTGCAAATACCATCTTTAATCAAAGAAAATTGTACCTTGACTCTAGATAATTAAAATGAAAGAAGTTTTAGAACTTATTGAACAGAAAAGACAAGAATATGCTCGATTGCCATTAATGAACTTTTTGGTAGATGAAAGTATAGACCCCCTAGAAAGATTATCCTGGGCACCTTGCTTTGCTCCTTTAGCAGTATTGTTTTAACTCCGTAACTAATGATTAAGTTTGACAAAATATTTTTACAA
>JBCBPQ010000490.1:0-3044 GCA_039820645.1 Cyanobacteria bacterium J06633_8
ACCTTGTTTTACAAGTTTAGTTACGATTCCATCCATATGTTTACCGCGATGATTTTTATATCCTTTCCACGCACGATTAAGAAAATCACCGAAGTCTATTATTCCTCCTTTCTTACTTTTAAAAATAAATTCTTCTGAATTGTTATTTTCAGGTTTAATTGATGCGAGTATTTCACGTAACTGATTATTTATCGGAAAGCGCCTTTGACTTTGAGTTTTTAATCCGTTTTTAATAGCGAATCCTTTATTACTAATTGTCATAGCTTGCTCAAAAGTTATGTATTTCTCATTAATATGTTTCCATTGCAAAGCTATAGCCTCTGATGGTCTACATCCAGTAAAAAACAATATTTTTACCAAAGGAGCGTAATAACTATAAGGTCATCAGGTTTTGCTGGATATAAATAATATAGTGAAAAATTTACTAGTACAGTATGGCGAAAATAAAGCACCCGTTTTCAAAGGTTGAAATCCTTATCCTATAATACTTTTGAATTTTGACTTCCGCGCAGCGGTACTAGTAACATATTCTTTTATGGTCATAGATTCGCCCGAAACATATTCATCACGAACTGCTTGAATTTCTGCTGTGGAAAGTGCATCATCTTCGTAAAGCGCTTCTTCGGCTTCAAAAATTTGTTGGTCAATTATTTCTTGAAGCTGAAATTTTTCTTCTAAATCAAGGAAAGAAATTACTTCTGCTAGAGTTTCTAAGAAGAGTTGAAGTTTAATAATGGCTGGCATTTTTTCCTGATTGAGTGTTTGCTTTTTTATCTAATACCATCATGCAGATTTTAACATTTATAGTTTTTTTAATAGGTAATAAAAATTAGTACCTAAATTTACAAGTTCAAACTTTGTGATAAATTTTATTTTAGTAATTTTAATCACTGATTTACATTAAATGGGAACCACTGTTGCAATGCACTACAAAGTTTCAAAAAAGCTGGGTCTTGACATCTTTTAACAGAAACTCGATTCGTAATTTGACGATAAATAGCAGATGAACGAGGTGTTTTGGATATTTTTAAAACATCTTCCACAGCTTTTTTCGGGTCAGCAGGTTTTGACATATCAACATCCCATAAACCTCTTTGTTCTAACCATTTCCGCATAGATAAATTTTTTTGTCTAAATCTAAATGCTTGTTCTACAACAGGGGTATCCTGTAATATCCAAGCTTCTAACTCTGGATCAATTACAATTACAATAAAATTATTTACTTCCCACCCAGTCTTCAACATATTGTTACTAATGTTATTTTCAATACCCTCTACACCAGGAGAACCTTCCCAAGCATTATCCAAAGCTATAACAGCATAACGATGTGTCTTTTGGTAGGGGCGTAAAAATTCATGAGCGCGAGTATAAACTCCTGGGTCACTTCCGCTTTCATCTACAATTAAATCTTGACTCGGGTCAAATTCAAAATTGCTAATTTTTAGACTCAAATAAAATTTTTCTCTGGTTAAAAAACCATTAAATGTAGCTTCCATATTTTTATCTGCTAGCAGAAAAATACAATCTCTCATCCAAGTACTCCCGCAGCAAACAAGGAACCTAGATCAATACCTCCTCGCCAATCTTGTAAACGTGGATGTTGTTTTCCTTGTATGGCTTTTGCACCATTCTCGTTACTTGTTCGCATCACAATAATCGATTCTAAGGCTGTATGAGCTAAAACTACCGGAGAATGAGTAGATACAAAAACTTGAGAACTATATACAGAACTTAAAGATTGTAAAACTACTTCTATTGCTCTGGGATGAATACCGTTTTCTGGTTCTTCTAAAAAAATCAAATCAGCAACTTTAGGTAAATAAGGCAGAATAGTCAAAGCTAAAATATGTAGAGTTCCATAAGACAATCCCGAAGATGTAACCACATGGTTCCCCACATAAGTTAACTTGAGATAAGCATGATAATCTTCTTCTCTTTGAATCGCTTCTATTTTGACAATATTAGGTAAAGCCATTTTGATATGCTCTACCCAAGCCTCAAATAAATCTGGTTCTTTTTGTTGTAAATTCATTACCAGCCAAGGTAAATTAGCAGCATCAGGGCGTAAATTTTTTGGTTGACCTGGAGGACAAGCTTTTCGCAACATTTCCCAACTAGGCTCATAACGCATTACCCCTTTTTTCAGCAGGTCTATAAACCAATTAGTTGCAGGAAAATTGGTTAAATCTTTTACCACATTTGCTAAAGCTAATTCCTGGGGTTCTAAGTTTAATCTTGATTGATTTGTGTTATGTAATTCCGATTTTAAAATAACTGGACTACCATTTGTTCTATCAATAATTTTGTGCCAGGGATGAGGAAGGTGTTCTTCTATTACTTCATCTTTTTCAGATTCATAGACTTCTTCGGGCAGAAGATAAAGAAATTCATCGGTTACATGAAGTTCAATTTTATTAAATATTTGAAATCTGATTTCATAACGCAAACAATGAGGACGTTGCTTGCTATCTTGTTGTACTTTGAGTAAAGAATTTTGAAGTAAATTATGAATAATTTCTTCAGGTAAATTAGCTTCTATAGCAAAACCAAAATATTCTCCTCTTTTATAATGAACTAATTCCTGCAAACTTTGCGCTCTGGGACTGCCACCAATAGCAGGAGATTCTAAAAAAGCAGGTATTAAACCCCGCGATAAAATTTCGCCAAGTAATAAAGGTATATCTAATAAAGTACTTTTACCCGTACCATTGGCACCAGCTAAAACATGATAATCACCTACTTTAATGTCAAGTTGCTCAAAGCAGCGATATTTAAAAGCTTGTATTCGAGAAATCATATATCTGGAATTAAGTGTTTCTTTTTGATTAATTTGTTATAGTCATAATTGTTTAAAATTTTATGCTTCTACTTTAGAATGGCTGATTGTCGGTTCTTAAACTTTCAATATATAGTTCAATAGCTTCTGTAATATTATTTATAGCTTCTTCAAAAGAATCTGCTTGAGAATGACAACCTTTTAGGACAGGACAGAAAGCGTGATATCCTCCATCTGATTCTTTTTCCAAGATAACTGTGTAATTGTA
>JBCBPQ010000491.1:0-3025 GCA_039820645.1 Cyanobacteria bacterium J06633_8
ATAAACGTGCCACAGGCGAGGGATAAGTGACCTAGACAGAGGGTCCGTCTTTAGCGCCTCAAAAGAAGTTTTTAGATAACTTCGACACATATAACGGTCAGTTAGACCGATTTATGCCTGTGGACTGGCTGATGCCGACATTTCCAGAGCGAAACAGGAAGTAAGCATCAAGGATTGTGATTAGATATGTCTAGTCATGATTATATTTGAGTAGGTCTTATGTAACGGAGAAAGCGGGTAAGCCATTAAGTATTGAAACGGTTAAGCTAGAGGGACCAAAAGCTGGTGAAGTATTGATAGAAGTTGTCGTAACATTCGATTGATATTTCTTGTTGCTTCTTTGTTTCTCTGTTTCTGCTTCCCAGTCTCTGGCTGGGAATGCATATCATAAGGCTCTGCCTTAGCTTAAGTCAGCATTGCTAAAATCTATTTCATATAAACTTGTCTCACAAAAATTAACTTGCCTTAAATTAGCTCCGCTAAAATTAACATTTTCTAAAATCATTCCTCCAAAATCATACTCGCTTAAATCAATATGACTAAAATCTCTTTCTCCAGCTTCATAAGCTTGAAAAAAATCTTGGTCATCCATAATAGAAAACTATTGTTTTAGATTTTCGGATATCACAAATTAATAACCAATCCCCCAATCCGCTTCAACACACTCAAAACCTGTTCAAACTCATCATCTTTCTCAATCGATAAAGCATAAGAACGAGCATATTGTATTTCTTCTTGCTTCATCAATTTAACAAAAACAAATTCTCTACCATTCACAAATAAACCAAAAGTAGGTTTTGCTAAATTCGGAGAGTTCAACATATAAGCTAATGCTTGAGGTAGCGCTATCATCACATCAAATTTAGTACTCTTGGATTCAATCACAAGAACCCAAAATTTTTTTTGCACTACCAAAACATCAATATTACCTTTTAGTTTAACTCCCTCTTCCTCTGCTACAATTTCTACAGAAGTTTCAGTTTCAATTTCAAAAGGTGGTTGATAGAAACCAGCCAAATCTAGCAAAGGAGAAAGCACCACCATTTTTACTGCTTCTTCTGAAATTAAACGTCGCCGAGTTAAATTAAAATAATTATTTTGAACTCGTTTTAAAGATTGCTTGTCTATATCTGTTAACGAAGGTAAATTATCTTTCCATTCAGTGAAAAACTCACTATCTATAGAAACTTGTAAATCAAACTTTTCTTCTAATTCGTAAAGGCTTATATCTTTAGCTTGAATTGTTTGTAACATAATTATAATATTATAATTAATTTAATTTTTGCTATATTTATACTCTCAACTAACCAAAAATTCATACTCTGAGAAAAATTGTTTAAAACCAAGGCTTTTTGCTAAGGTAATTGATGCAATATTTTCATCCCAGGAACTCCACTCTATAATATAATCTCGCTGTAATGCCCATTCGCAAATCTTTGAAACAACTGCTTTCCCAATTTTTCTTCATAGTAATCCTAAACCCCTAAATGAAAATTTAGAAACCCGGTTTTTCCAAAAAACCGGGTTTGTGTAATTCATAGCGTTATCAAAAAAAGTTAAGATTTGTTAAATATCTTCAGGTTTTATAATTCATACAGAACAATGTGTGCTTTAACATTCATAATCAACTAACTCCCATAAACTTTGTATAAATTATGAACTGGTGGCAAAGACTCAAGAAAAATCCTTTAGCGCGATTTGGGGCAATATTGCTGATAATCTTTTATATAACGGTAATTTTCGCGGATTTTGTAGCTCCTTATGACCCTTACTATTCGCAGCCAAATGGTTCCTTATTGCCACCAACTCGCGTATATTTAAATAATCAACAAGGAAGGTTTATCGGTCCTCACGTGTATCCAACTACTCAAGGAGATACCGATTTAGAAACTGGCGAACGAGAAATTATTGTAGATTACAGCCAACCTTCTGCTCTAGGTTTATTTGTCCAAGGTTCTAAATACAATCTATTTAAGTTAAGTTTACCGTTACCACCAAATTGGGAAGAAGCGACGATATTTCCCGGTATTCCCTTAAATTTACATTTATTTGGTACTACAAACGATACAAGATTCAATCTTTTAGGTACCGACGATCAAGCAAGGGATGAATTCAGTCGTTTAGTGTATGGTGGGCGCATCAGTTTATTTATCGGAATTTTAGGTGTTGCGATTTCTTTCCCGCTAGGTATGTTAGTTGGCGGAATTTCCGGTTACTTCAGCGGGTGGACAGATTCGATAATTATGCGGGTAGTGGAAGTATTAATGACTTTCCCCAGTATCTATCTTTTGGTAACATTAGGTGCCGTCTTGCCACCGGGATTAACGAGTACTCAACGCTTTTTGTTGATTGTTTTAATTACTTCTTTTATTCGCTGGGCTGGTTTAGCGCGGGTAATTCGGGGGCAAGTGCTATCAATAAAAGAAAGAGAATTTGTGCAAGCAGCAAGAGCAATGGGGGCTAAACCTTTATATATAATCCTTCGCCACGTTTTACCCCAAACTGCAACCTATATTATTATCTCGGCTACGCTTTCTATACCCAGCTTCATTGGTGCCGAAGCAATACTGAGTTTGATTGGTTTGGGAATTCAGCAACCAGATCCTTCTTGGGGTAATATGCTATCACTGGCAACTAATGCTTCTATTTTAGTATTGCAACCCTGGTTAATTTGGCCACCTACTGTAGTCATTATTCTTACCGTACTTGCATTTAATTTACTTGGAGATGGATTGCGAGATGCACTCGATCCTAGGAGTTTTGGACGGTAATTCAGGTTATCCGATTTTGGATTTTGAATTATCTATTTCCTAAAATAAATTCATCAAAGGTGAAAAATGTAGAGACTTTGCACTGTAACGTCTCTACATTTGTATTAGACATTTTGCAAGCTAGCGTAACCAAAAGTAGCATTAAATTCTTCGCACCAAATTCCTACAGATTTATAATCAGCAAGGTTCACATTTTCAGGGATTGCGTAGCGTTGAGCGCCTTTAAAGCTTTTTATAGGAGCAAGGGTAATATA
>JBCBPQ010000492.1:0-3016 GCA_039820645.1 Cyanobacteria bacterium J06633_8
AATATTTATCGCGCTACGCGCCTCAAAATATTATTTTTTTATTTAATGAGTTTTATACTCATAACTAAAGTTTTCAAAAATATATTACCTTCTTCCTTCTTCCTCCTAACTCCTTCCTTCTTTTATAAAATATACCAATTGAGCAAGCATTTTTTTAGACGCTGTGATTTTGCGTAAAAATTGCCAAAACATCCTTTCTGTTTATAGAGTACAGCACAAAAAAAAATCAAGTTTTATCTTAGTCTTAACAAGCTGATTAGCTAATGCAAGTGCTGTAAATATAGTAACAGGAGCAGATGAAAACCCTAGCCGAAGAACTATTAGAACAACTGATGCTGTTTAAACGCTTCAAGCACCTTGATGATGAAACATTAAAGAAGATAATGAACAACCCAGAATTAGCCGAGAAATTCGATAAAGCTAACAGCGACAACCTCGCCGCCTAACATTGTCACTGATTTGATGAATTTCTTGTACATTTTATTTTTTACCGACTCTTTCATATTTTTATAGAGTCTGCTATCGGAGAATAACTCTACAAATTCTTTTACCTGCTCGGCTTGAAAATCAGTTTTATCAACAGAGCTAATCTGATGCTGTTGTATCTGTAACTTAATTTTTACAATTGCCTCCTCGATAGCTGTGTTAGGAGGTAATTTTTGTAAGTTTTCTAATGACGACTTTAATTCCAGAAATAGGGGTGTTTCTGTTTCCTCGCGAGGTTGATTGTTGATAGTGTAGTCTTTTAACTCAGTTGCTTTTTCAGTTAAAGCTTTATCTACAGCATCAACAACCCTTGCAAGATGAATAGTTTTTTTGTTTTGACAAAATCGAGAACCATACATCCCACGTTTCTTACAATAGATAGGTGTATAAGGCTTACTGTGAGCATACATCTTCCCTCCGCAGTCACCGCAAAACATTTGTCCAGAAAGTAAGCCTTTACCTACTGTAGTTTTATCGCCGTTTCTTCCCCATCTGCGGCTATTTTCAGCCAATAAAGCTAATATCTGCTCGTAGGTTTCCCTTGAAATTAAAGGCTCATGGGTGTTGTACCTAATATCCCAATTTTCAGGATTTTTACGATTTGCTCTAACACCATACCTCGTATGCCCCCGCAGAGTCGGATTATGTAACCAATTAGTTAATCCAGTAGTTGAAAATTTAATATCATACTCTTTTAAAAAATATTGAATTGTAGCGCGAATAGATTTTTTATTAACTAACAAATACTCTATAATTTCCTTCGCTATTGCCCACTTAGTTTTATTTGATTCGTCGGGTAGTTGATGCACAGATAAGTCTGGTTGATAAAATCCATCGACTCTTTTATAACCAAATGGAACTGGTGGGGAAGCTTTACCTTGTTCGCGAAGATGTTTGTAACCATGCTTAACCCGGTTTTGAATTAAATCTAATTCAAATTCAGCTAATGCACCCATTTGATTGAGGGAAAATTTAGTAAAGGGATTCTCTAAATCATCAACAGGTGAATCTAATATAATTAACTTAATACCTAGTTGATTAAATAAGGCAACTGCTTTATTAATAGTAACAATTGACCTTGCTAATCGGTCAATTCGAGTAATAACTATTTCCCTAATATCGCCTTTTTGACAAGCTTCTAAAAGTTTGTTAAATTCTTTTCTATCATTGGATCTACCAGACTTCACATCTGAGAAAATGATTGAAACACCAGCTTTTTTGATGCGCTCTGTTTGCTGGATTAATGCTTCTTCCTGTTCTCCTGTACTTACCCTAACGTAACCCACACGCATACACATCTACTACCTCTAACCTTGATTAGAAGTAACATATCATCAAAAATTAGCCTTGTAAGTTCATTTGGTGTAGGAATAGCTAGGTTCTTGTTGTTGATGATTTTTTCAGCTAAAGCAGCGTATTCTTTAGCTTGGTTGCTCTCAGGAGCGTACTCGTTAACAGTCATACGACGTAATTCAGCGTGTTGAACGATGTTGTCACGAGGTACGAAGTGAATCATTTGGGTACCCAAACGCTCAGCCAAGGTTTCGATAAGTTCGATTTCTCTATCAACCTTACGGCTGTTACAGATTAAACCGCCCAATCTTACTCCACCAGAATGAGCATACTTAAGAACACCACGAGCGATGTTATTGGCTGCGTACATAGCCATCATCTCACCAGAGGTAACGATGTAGATTTCTTGAGCTTTACCTTCACGGATAGGCATAGCAAATCCACCGCTTTCTGCTAACAGCCACCTAAAATATCAGATATATCCCAAACTAATAACTTATAAGCATTACAGCGCTATGAGGATTTGTTGTTAGAAAAAAATTTTGTTGAAGTTAAAAATTCTTCAAGCTGAGAATAAAGGTTTTGCAGACCGATTGCCCGCTCCCTTAAACCCTTGCTGAAAAATGTCGTGGTAATGTAGATAAATTAACTCCCTCTGTTGGGGATATGCTCAAACTGAAACAATTCCCTCAAGAGACTTGGGAGGTTGTCAATTTAGATTATAACAATGACAAGATAGATGTTATACAATCATCTTTGCAACAAGAAGAAGATTTGTCACCTGAAGAAAAGGAAGAGTTGGCAAGTCAATATTCAATAAATGATGTAGAAGCTATTGTAAATTCATCTGAAGCTAAAAAACAAAGTCTACACCAACTTCATCAATTACTAATATTCCTAATAATATCTGTTGATTATCGTGTTTATGTTGGGTTTGTAGCAACACAAATTTTGCTAACCAACGAGGAATTTTCTTAGTATTAGTTTGCAGTTCTTTCAGCAGTTGCATATGACTTATTTATGAAGGGGCTAGTAACTGTTATCTAATTTCTACCCATAAATGGACAGAACTACCCATTATGTCCAGATATAGCGGTTTACTTTAATACATATTTACGGTAACGAAGGTAGGACGACATTGCTGCCCTTTACCCCAATTCAAGTTTTAAGAATTAATAATTCTGCCATTGACACCACTTATAAATAGTAACTTGATGATATGGTTAAATTTGGAGAA
>JBCBPQ010000493.1:0-2973 GCA_039820645.1 Cyanobacteria bacterium J06633_8
AACATCGAATCAAAGACTTCTTCTTTTCGCATTCCATTTTTGCGACAGTAAGCAGATGCTTTTCTTCCTAAACTATTTGCTTGGGATTTACCTAGTTTGATTTTGTGAAGATTTGCGTAACCAACAACTGTAAAATAGTGACCTTTGGGCGATTCGATGCGGTCGAGTTCTGCATCTATCCCCTGCAACCATTTATCATGTGCTTCAAACGACTCAGTTAAATGTTCGGTTTTAGCTAAAAGTATACGTTGCTGACACTCTATTTGACATTGAATTTCCAAAAATTTGGATAATTTTTGATTAATCTCTAACCCGAATTGCAATGTTTTTTGTTTTTGGGAACGCCACTCTTTCTCTAATTGCAAATACCACTTTCTGACTTCTCGACCTTTTTCAGTTCTTGCCATCATTGCAAAGGACTTAGCACAGTCGATTGTCAGAATCAGTTTTTCTAATTGAACACCCCCTCCCTGAGAGCGTTTAACCATATTATCATTTCGGATAATATGGTCAAAGTCTTGCCCTATAGTAAATCCAGCTTTTTCAAATGCCCGTTTTGCATTACCCTTGGTACTAAATTCTAACCATTTCCAATAGATATCAAAATCCACAGGAAACTGTTCTTCTGACTCTAGTTGACTCAGTATATGTTGTTTGACAATATTGTCCACTCGTAAATACCTCTACCTTTCGTAACGCCATCAGAAATCCGCAATACTGCTTAATAAGCGGTAAACTTGTGAAATGATATTCGTAATTTAATGCTCTAACTGCCAATTATTTTAATAGCAGTTACCAATGCTTCTCGCAGTGTTATCTTTATAAGCCAGCCAAGAACTCACAACCGTTAATACTTGCGCTTACATACATTACTGATGCACCAATAAGGTTAAAACAAAACAGGAAGTATTTGAGTAATTTTATGGGTCGTACTTGATACTTACTATCAAATATTGAACGCATTTAACTAAAAACAAATCATCCAAAAGGAATAAAAAGTCATTAAAAATTAAAGGCTATCTCGTTGGATAGATGCATAAATTTTATAAGCGTTTTCTTCTTTAAAACATTTGATACAAATACTAGGTAAGAAGTTTTCAATATTACTACTTAGATAAAAACGAATAATTTGGAGGCAATTAAATTAAAAAAATTTTGGTCGTTTTTTATTCTTTAAATCAGTCTAAATTCTCTCTTCATAAGAGTTATGATAATTAGATTACTGCAAATAAAATTTGTATCAATATGTGTCAAATTTAGTCACAGAAACACTGTTTAACAAGGCAGCAGATAAATCAATACTACGGCTATACTAGTAGCTAATTACACATTTAATTGCTGTCAAAATTTTTCCTCATCTCGATATATTTCTTAATTGATAGAATTGTTTGATTTGCTTATAAATCTTATATATCAGTAATTAGAGAGATTTGAACTTATATAAAAAATATTCAAATAAAAACTTCAGTAATTTAATTTATAAGTGCTTTTTTATATCTTGTTATTTTGGTATTTAGCGATTCATTTTTTTTGTATTTCTTGTCTTATAGAGGTTTCAAGCAATCTGGGATTTATTTAAGCAAAGTAGAAAAACAATATTTTTTTGAATACTATTATACAACTTGATATTAAGCGTCAATTATTTAATGAAATCAGCAATTGTCAAAATAAAATAATTGTGTATAAATAATTAAAGGTGTATGGTTTCGCTCCAAATTTATAAACAAAGGCAGTCGGCAGTGGGCAGGGAAACCTTAAAAGTTTTTTTCGCTCTTATAGCTTTTAAGGGAACCCGTGGCAGTCAGCACTGGTAAGAAGTATGAATTTAAAATGCGCGTTGTGAGTTTAAACTCCCTAAAAAATAAATAATTATACAGAGGCTGCCCTGGTACACGCCCCGTATAAAACGTCAAGGCTTCCCTTAAAAGTTTTTTCCTTCTGAAAAAGTTTTCATGGGAACCCGTCGGGTGCCCGTCAATTTTTCATGCGCCCCCTCGGCACGGCTCATCTCACCTTCCGAGTGATGGGTGAGTAACTACAGCAAGTCTGCCCACAGCAAATCTGCCTATGAATCTTATTAGTTAGATATCAGCAGCTTTTCGTTCTACGGCTCACGCCGATGAAAAAGTGAAGTCTGCCGTGGGGAACCTCCCCACGGCGTTAGTGTTACCGAAGAGAAAACTTCACATGAAGTCTGTAAAATCAAGGATTTGAAAATATGAAAACTTCACAAGAAATTGAATACTTAAATAGATTACAGCCGCACCATCCCCCATTACTCTTATTGGTTCGTTATAAACAGTAAATTCTCTAGCAACAAATAATCTAAAAACATCGCTACATTCTTTGTCTTATGACTTCAACACATTCTCAGAAAGTACTTAAAATGCTCAATGATAAATTGCTTGCAGCTTACAATAAATACTATGGAGGTTTGAAAGTGGGAGATATGACTCCCAAAGAATTTATTCAGACTTATGGAACTATAGAAGATAGAGTTAATGGCAATTTAAAAAAAGGAGTTACAGTCTTTGAAGAATCTACCTCAACTTTCTCTACGAACTCGGACAAGGTAGATTTAAGTTCTTCTGAGTCTAAAGATTCCCAAAATGTGGCTTGAGAGGCAACTGTAATTTTTCTTTTAACATTCTCAAAAGCATCCCTATCAACAATTTTAGTCGGAGTTGATAGGGAATTTATCGCGGCTTCTATTTTATTAATGGTTTGAATTATATCTGGGTTAGAACTGCGAAGTCCTCGTAAAACAGATAACTCGTTAGTTAATTTTTCAATTTCTTGTGTATTTGTAACTTGTGTTGTTGTTAACTGGGTTTCTAAATGCTGAATTAAGTTTGGTGCGTTCTCACATAAAGCTATAATTGTGGTATTAATAATTTCTCTCAATCGGGTACATCTTGAATTTTTGCAATAATACACACCCGGTTTATTATGATTTACACAGCGCATATACTC
>JBCBPQ010000494.1:0-2946 GCA_039820645.1 Cyanobacteria bacterium J06633_8
CAAGAGTTGAACCTTTAATTGAAGAACTCAAACGCGCTATACTTCCTCACCTGAATCAATCTTTTGCAATATTCGGTTACAGCATGGGTAGTTTAATTGCATTTGAACTAACTCGTTATCTGCGTCGAAATTATCAACTTTATCCCAAACATCTATTTGTTTGTGCTTACCGGGCACCACAACTTCCAAAAACCAAACCTCCAATTCATGATTTACCTGATGCTGAATTTATAGAAGAATTACGTAATTTAAACGGTACACCGGAAGAAATACTTGCTTCGGATGAACTAATGGCACTTTTAACACCAACCATTAGGGCAGATTTTACAGTGATTGAAACTTACAATTATTATGATGAACCACCTTTAAATTGTCCAATTACAGCTTTTGGCGGATTAGAAGATACTGAAGCCACCCGTGAAGACTTAGCTGCTTGGGCTTCTCAGACAAATAATCATTTTAATTTGCATATGCTACCAGGAGACCACTTTTTTATCAATTCTGCACATTCTCAACTTCTCCAACTCTTATATTCTCAATGTAGTTCTAAGTGCTAAATCTAGGTTAAATTTAAACTCTATTGCATCCAGTATCTTACCTTGTCTTAACCATTATTTTACCTACTGACCTACCTGTATTTAATTTTGCTTGCAACTAAAAAAATACAATATATTTGTAAACTGTATACTTTGATATAAAAAAATCAATGTTAGTATCAGTGATACCAAGATTAATGAAATATTTTCTTAATTAAAGTTTTATTTAGCCTCTAGCTTAAAAAGCAATCGGCTATTAGTGTGTTCCTTGTTATAAATTTACGCTAGATTTTTTTGAATAAGTTTACTTAGTTTTAATGATTAAAAGTTACTTTTGTAACTTCCTTGTCCGTGTTACTATTTGTTAAGCGCAATGACGAAAACTGAAATTGATTGCTAAAGATAGTCAATATATGGAAGTAATTGCTTGCGATCCCAATCGCTCTACAGTCTTTGTTCCGTGATTTTTGACATAAAAGCGATGTGTCGGACGTATTGCAATTTAGGCATTGCGAATCATTGCAGGGTGGATTGAAAGCGTAAGATTTACGTGTTCTGAATTATTTTCCTGAACAGGGTTCCCAGACCTTTCAGGTAGTTTGAGGTGTCGTTCTGGAATTGAAATTATCACTCGAATTTGAGGAGCGCTTAAATGACTCAAGTCAGATTAACAACTTCTACTAGTCCTGATCCTAATGTACAAAATAGCTACAACGGACCGCTAAATGCTCTAGTAGAACAAGAAGGAACTATACTTGAGATTCGCTTTGATTTGGATGAATCAGCACCTGCTGGTGGATTGAAAGTTTATCTTGACAGTGAATTAGACGAATCGCTTAATCGTCTCTGGTTGCAACGACTTCAACCCCAAAATATAAACACAAGTACTATCATCCAAGGCTTTAATGATGATATGTCCGGGGTTGCGGTTGAAATTACTGAAGGTTCAACATTTGCAACTCTTACGTTGCCAGTATATGATACGAGAAATGCTCCCGATCCGAATTATAAGCCAGAAATATTTGATGGTCTTACCGAGGTAACTTATAGAGTAATACCACGGGACCAAATTAGTGCTAGTGACCTTAATGCGATTGAGAGGAATGGTACACCAGTTAGCGACTATACTGTTGATCCAGCAGCAGGCTCTAGCTTGATTTATTTTGCCGATACAGCAAGTCAGCTACCGACCGTAGATCCTACTCCTACGATTAGTATCTCAGTATCGGAAACAAATTTGGTTGAGGAAGAAGGTACATTAACTACGCTTACTATCAGTTTGAGCGAACCACCTCCTGCCAATGGAATTGACATCACGATTGACAGTGAGACACCAGATTCCCTCAGACAGTTTGACCTTGAGGATATATTTTCAATTTTTGAAGGTGTGTTTCTCAATTCTGTTAATGACGATCTGAGTGGATTTTCCCTGAATGTTTTCCAGCAAACAGCCACGATTCAACTGACTCCTTTTGACGATGCTATTGATGAAGGACCAATAAACCTCACCTATACTCTACAACCTGGTGATGGTTATGTAGTCGATTCAGCAGCTAGTTCTGTGTCCGTGACTATTGAAGATAATGATGGATTCGCAGGACCTGGATATAGTGAAGCTGCTAGTGGGGATATTTCTGGCGATCGCAATAATCCCACACAATTAGCTTTAGTAGAAGGGGCTAATACATTATTGGCAACTTCAGGGGATGGAGATATTGAATATCTCACCGTTAATGTTCCCGATGGTTTCCAATTGGATTCTATTGTACTCAAGTCTTACAGTTCACCAAGTGATGAACTCGCTTTTGCTGCAGTCCAAAGTGGTACTACTTTCACAGAACCAACAAATGGTACAAATACAGCCAATCTACTTGGTTACACCCTTTTTGGTCCCGGTGACACAACTACTGATGTAGGTGAAAATATCCTTGACAATATGGGCACGGGTGCCGGTGCCATTGGCTTTGAAGGAGCTTTAGCAAGTGGTGACTATACTTTTTGGCTCCAACAAGCATCTGCCGAATCTACTAATTATGAGCTAGAATTTAATGTTTCTCCTGCTGCTCCTCCTAGCGACCCAGTAGTCAGCTTCAGCGCTACACCAACAACCATTAGCGAAGCTGAAGGTACAGCGCTGGTACTAAACTTCAGCGTTGATGGTGATATTCCCGAAGGAGGAATTACCGTCAACCTCGAAGGTGATGCAGCTCGCATCATGCAGCAGTTTACCGTAGCCCAAACCCGCTTCGATGCAGAAACTGGCGAAATCTTCTACCGCTTCGATAACGGATTTGCCAACAATGACAACGGTAACATTGTCGGTGGTACCCTCAATCGCTTCTCCCTTGAAGATGGTGACCCCAGCGAATCAGCATCCAATGAAGCTGCTGCTGGAACTGCTTTCTTGAGC
>JBCBPQ010000495.1:0-2935 GCA_039820645.1 Cyanobacteria bacterium J06633_8
GACAGTCAGGTAATACCAACAATCGAAAATAGCCAACGTATGCAGGCTATTGCATCTTGCTTACCAAAACAACTTACGATTCAAAATAAAGACGTGTTGAATCGTATTTCTCGTGCTTTATCTGAAATGACAAACGACCAGTTTCAAAGAGCATTTAATCTTAAAGATAACCCTAAATTAAGTGATGCAGAAATTGAATTCAAAGCCTGTTTGCGACAAGCAGGTTTTACACCCAAAGCTGACTTGTAAAATCGCTTTTTATCTAACAGCTTCTATCTAATCAAGATTCATTTAGACGCACTTACTACAAGAGACTTCCACAGTACGGAAGTCTCTATATTTTATTGAAATTAATGCAATTAAATACTAGCTTTCACCACCAATAGGTAGCCCAACTCCGTCATTCGCTGCATCATCTTCAGTTTTAACTTTCGCGATTGAGTAAACAAATAGACCAAATATAGGTTTAGCTAAAAGGTCAGCAACGGTATATCCAACCTGAATGCTTACAGTTGCGACTGGAGTACCGAAAAGACCCAATTCAGGAAGCAGATAAGCAATCGGATAAACACCCCAAGATAAAAGCAAAAGCAGACGCATTTGGGAAATTAATGTTTTGACTTGTTCGGGTTGACGCTCAAGCGATTTACCCAATTCTACCCACAGTAAGTAAAGAATATAAGCAAAGGGGATAGTGCTGATAGTTCCCCAAATAACGCGAACGGTGACGCTATCTGAAACTTCACCAGGATAACCTGTCGCAATCATCAATACAGATGCTACTACTAACTTAATTAACAGTGGTTTTGCGACTTCTTTGGAAAGAGCCAAAACTGCAACCGTTTCAGTCAAAAGTAGTGGTACCGTCAATATCCAGTCAGCATAGCGGTAAGCATCGTTAAACACTTGACCTGTTGTCAAATACATCCCATCTTGGAGAGCATAAGCAGCTTCCCAACTATTAAAGATACGGAAGTAGTGATAGGCTGCAATACTAACAACTACACCCGAAATTACTATAGCGGGTCTATATTTAGCACCTAGTTCAGACTTTGCATTAAAGAAAAATAGGGCTGCCCCAATCATCGCTGCAATGCACAAAGATAAGGCATTATAGACTAAATCAAATTGTCCTGGAGAGAGTGAGGGAGGGATAGATGCTAAATAATTAATCATTGAGAGTTTTAATTCTTTGATATGTGTGATGTCTGCATTAAAAATTAGATGCCCAACAAACAAGCGTCTAATTAGAATAAAGTCGAATTTTCAATTGCCAAAAAATTGACCGTTTCCTCACAGGGATATTACATAGAAAGTTCTGTAAATAACAAGTTTTTCAGACTACATTTACAGAAATTTATGTACGGAAGTGTACGTATAAAAAATATAAAATCAAAATAAAGTATTATTTTTCAATAACTGATTTATTCTCTACCATTTGAGATGATTGTGATTGTGTTCCTTCCCTTTTCTTATTAGATATTGATGGAATTTAGCCTTAATAAAGGTGTTTGAGGAAATGTTAAACCCCGAATGGTTAAACTAAAAAGTACCTCTCTTCATAACTTTTGTAATTTTTACTGTATTTATATTTGTATTTTTCAATAGTCTTTAACAAAAATATTCCATTTAGTTAAACTAACATTTACTTTCTCATACCTAAACTTCCCTAATTGATTTCAACTACTCCTTAATTTTCTCTAGTCATAGTATTTTTTTATATGTTTTCTAGTTTACTTGTGCATTTTTAGCTACTTCAATAATATTTACTAAAAGAATATTCATGAACTTTCTTTTACGAAAGCTGCGGTCAACGCTGTTGCTATTTAGAGGAAGCCATCTTAATTAAATAAATTTATCAATCATCAGACAATTAAACATTGAAAAACGATAAGAGTTTTGAGTCATTACCACACCAACAATTGTGGAATTTAAAATTTACTATCGCTGATGCTTCTTGTTGGCAAGTTATTGCGGTAAGCAGTAACAGAAAAACAATAGTTGCTAGTTGGGTTGAGGGAGAAACAAATATCGGCTTATTAAATTTATCGAGGAAAAGACTTGCAAGTATCGCGGTTAAAGATGTAGTTGAATTACTTGTTGATTTTTAGTTTTTTAAAAGACCTAATTTCACGAACAATATAGTTTTAAATTGATTCTAAGTTCTAAATCAATGTTAGACATTAGTCAAAATCAATTATGTAATAATTAAATTTTTCGGATAATTATGAAAATGCAGCACTACTACGTCTTTAGATATTTTTACTTGTTTCTTCAAGTAGGTTGTCGTTATAAAAATGTAATGCACTATTCTTGATATAAAATTAGATATGATTACTCGATTCAATTTAAACTGAATATACCTTTTTCTTAACTAATTAATGAAACAGTATAGATGTGTATTTTCACGTATTTTTCGTGAGAGATAAATCTTTCTCATTTAACTGTTTATTAGGGTAAATATATTAATATGACCGGTCAGACAAGTGACAATAATCTAAGTTTTGCTACATTCAATGTTGAGGAAACTAATGTTGACCGGAAAACTGTTTCTGGTGTGAATTTCTTGGGAGAAGTTAATTTCCCCACTGGTTTACAAGTTGAGGAAACAGAAGTCGGGGGAATTTCTGGTTTAGCTTACGATGCTTCTAAGGGAATTTATTACGGATTATCTGACGATAGAAGTCAAATAAATCCCGCTCGTTTCTACGATATATCGATTGATTTAAGCGACGGTTCTTTGGATGATGGGGATATTAGTTTTGATAAGGTAACTACTCTTTTAGATGAAGATGGTAATGCTTTTGCAGAATCAAGTCTTGACCCAGAAGGGATTGCTTTAACTAAAAATAATACTTTATTTATTGCTTCTGAAGGGGATGCAAATAATTTAATTAATCCTTAGTTAACGAGTTTTCCCTAGCTGGACAAGAAA
>JBCBPQ010000496.1:0-2924 GCA_039820645.1 Cyanobacteria bacterium J06633_8
CAAATTTTGAATTATGTGAACAAGATGCTTGAAGTTTTGGGAACAAATTATGGAATCAAGAAGTTTGCTTCCCTTGAAAGATTAGACCCCGATAAATGTCCGATTCGTCCTTGCCCGCACTATCCAGAACCATGAATCAAGAATTTGTACAGCTTTCTATTTGGGATTTGTTGTCTGAAGCTAAGGAGGAGCCTCTTGAAGTCAATTGGAATCTGCTGTGGGATAGTTTGGATGGGGAGCTTATTGATTTGCAACCTTCTCAACAGTTGCAAGTTGCCGCAGATGCTTTATTACAAATGGTGGAAGTGTTCCATCTTCGTAGTATGGAAGCTTTTGAGGAATTGGAAGCATTTACTAGTGATGATGGTCCAGTAATGGGGGACAAGGATTTTACATTATTTGTTCGTCAAACTGTGGATGTTGATTTTGAAGAATTTATTGAGCCGTTAGTTAGTCCGATTCGCAAATCCTATACCTTTACCGAAAGGGATGAATATCAATCTCAAATGGAAATTGTTGATAAAGAAATTTTGCTTGAAACTATGGAAGTGCCTCCAGAAGTCGAATTTGAGAGAGTTGTTGATATCGCTCATAGTGAAAATGTCTCGGATTGGACGAGTGCGATCGCCAATTATTTTGTAGCGACACGAGTAAAATCAGCTACTTGGTCTGAGTTACGTAAAAAAGTAAATATTGCTCCTGTTGAGATATTATTGGGTTTGCTTTTAGGTGATTTTATTTTGAGCCAAAACAGAGACGAATTACACCTATTCTACGACAATGAAATTTCAGTTGAACTCAAACAGATTTAGATAACATTTTTTATGACATAAACTAAATAATTACTATTATAATCTATTATAATTTTGATGATAAAGACGATAAAACCGACAAAATTATATAAATAATTAAGCATTTTTTATTTTTAGCCTTTCATTGGAATTCACAATGTATCCGGCTGTAACCACTACCAAATTAAAAAAAATGTTTATTGCAATATTTTATATAAATTAATGAATCAATTACCAATGTAATTTACAGTAATTAATATTATTTAAGTTAATTATTTCGGTTCTTCAGTTGTTAATATGCAAAATTGCTAATAAAAAATAATTAATTTGTAATAATTTGATATTTAGTATGCTATTATTTTACATTTTTACTATATTTTTTCCTACAGTATTAAAACGAATATTTCTATAACATACCAAGTACTGAAAAGCCATTTTTTCAGATTATACTTTCATAAGATAAGATATGATATTCTATTATAAATTTTGATTTTTGATATGAAATTATGTCTATAAATAAATTTGAATATGTTAATTACGCTTCTGATATAATGATTGGTAATTTATCTTTTTGGCAAGAAAAAATTCTAGATTATTCAATTGAATTTTATCAGGGGAGTTTAAATAATGCTATAGGTACTAAATTTGGAGATTGTATAGTTAAATCATATGAACTATTAGAATATACTTTAGGTAATCCTACGATATTTAGAGGTGTAACTAACAATAATATGCTTCAAGCTGGTGCAATTATTGATTACAGATTTGGAGAAATTTATCTGTATGATGAACCGCAACAACATATTCTTATAGATATTTTTTGTTCTGCACCTTGGAATTGTTTGTCTGAACCTGTAGAAGAAACTAGAAAAGGTGCTGCACCTTGGTTAATAACAGATTTAATTGAAGAAATTAATGAAAGTTCTTCATCACAATGTGGAATATTTAAAGTAGCAGCAACACCCAGAGCGATAAAAGCTTACGAAAAAATGGGGTTTCAAGAAAATCCAGATGGTTTTAGAGAGATGATATTGACTCCAGAAAGAGCGTTACAATTTGTAGAAGGATATAAATCACGTTGGAAATAAATTATGACTCCGGAAGAAGCAAAAGCTTGGATTGACGAAATAGATGAGCTTGGTAGTAGTTTATTTGCAGGTAGAGAAGTTACGCGAGAAGAGTTTCTGAAATTAGGGGATTATTATTTAAGTGGAAAATTCCTTATTCACAACTTAAAAATTATCAGAGAACAAAAACAAAAAGCTTTAAAAGGGCTTAATGAATTAGAAGTAGCAGAAAAACGTATTTTAGAAAGAATGAAAAGCTTTAATATCAAACCTGAATCAAATTAATACTTGGGTTAGAGGGAATTAGATAAATGGGGCAGCACCGGCTTTTGCGTCTTAATAAAAATTCCTATCTCGCATGATACGAGAACACATAAAAAACATCGATGTCCGCCGCGCTGTACTAGGTTGGTAGAATGACTTATAACCTCAACTACCAAAACCCATGAAAAACACTCTTTCAGAAATCAAACAACTTGGTAAAACCAAACCCAAAAAGCCTAAGCAGCTTGATTTAGAGAAATTTCTGGATATGGTCGTAGTTTTTAGCTACAGCGTTATTTTGAAAGAAAGTAACTTTAAGCAGTTTTGTGACATGGTGGAGGTGTCGGAGGAAGTTAGGGAGAAACTACAAGCTTTTGCCAGAACCAAAAGTTTTGCCAATTATATTTCTAATCTTATCTTTACTATCACACTCAACCCTGAGTACAATCTGAGTATGCCCACCACGGAAAAAGCCAAAGAATACACCGAAAAGTTTGGTCTGGTAATCCTCAAAAACTTAGTAGAAGAGTTGAAAACCCAGTCGGTAGAAAACTTAGCCAATGAAGCAGATGAGATGATGCAGGATTTTGAGGACATAGCTGAGATAGCTGAGGAAAAAATGGCTAATGATTTTACTAAAATTACTGAGGAGATGGGTGTGTAAAAGAATTTAGCTAAAGTATGTTGTAACTACTATTGTTTCAATCCCGAAAACGGGAGTCGCTTCAAATCAAGCATGGAAAGAGTTTGGTAGATGCTTAAACTTATGGTGGTTTCAATCCCGAAAACGGGAGTCGCTTCA
>JBCBPQ010000497.1:0-2883 GCA_039820645.1 Cyanobacteria bacterium J06633_8
AAGTGATTTAACTTGATTGGCAATTACATCTCGTAAAGCTGTGTAGCGTTCTTGCTTTTGATGACCGATGATGTATTTTTTACCCAGGTTTTCAACGCGGATAACAGTGTCTGACATTTTAGGAGTTAGTTGTTAGTTGTTGGTTGTTAGTTGCAGGACTTACGCAATTGTCACAATACCCTGGTTGGTGCGTGACACGAAAACCGGTATTTATCGTTTACAATCAAGCATAGTGTCACAGCACCCTACAAGAAAAATGTGCCGGTTGCGTAAGTCCTAAGTTGTTAGTTTTTGGTTCTTATTTCTTATATTATTTCCTTATAAAGATGCGCCTAATTCAGCCCGCGTTCAGCGAAGCTGCGGCTCAGGCCGGCTTTGCTTAAGTAGCCCCAGGCTTCCAGGCTGTTAGCGAAGCGTGTCTGTAAGGACATGGGCGATTAAGCGCACCCTCATACAGAATTGGTATGACTTATTACTTCTTATGATTATTAGTTGTTAGAAGTTCTCGCCTAGAGTGTTACCAGCAAACGGGGAAAATTTTCTAACTTAACTCAATGGTGATCGCCATGTTTGTTGGGACATATCGCACAAAAAAGCCGGATAGTAAAATCCGACCTGAAATTGACAATATAATTGTCGAATATAGCGGTTTTAATTACTTAAGCAGCAAACCGTTCCAACAACTCCTCACGCTGTAAAGAAGATAACTCCAACAATAAAGAAGCATATTCTTGAGGTGGTAGCTGCAACATCGGCTCAATAATCGCCAACAACTGCTCATCTAACTCACCAAACCGCGCTTTGAGCAAATTTTCCACAACTTGACGTTGCCCTTGCTCCATACCTTGCTCAATACCGCGACGTTCGGTTTTTTGTTCCCATTCTAAATAAGCTTGTGATAATTGCATAATTAATTCCCTATCTTCTTGTTCAACTAAGCTACTTGCTTCTATGCTAATCTTCCAAGTCGCTAATAGTTGTAAAATCGTAGAGCGTCTTGGATCTTCTACATCAAAACCAATTACCTCATCAATTGCTTGCTGTTGGATGATTCCTTTACCAAATATTCTCAACCACAGAGTTTCTGGTGTTCGGGGTAGTTTATTTATGGCAATAATTGCTGTTTTTAAGCCTTCCCCGAAAAAATACATACCTTCTAACCAATCTTCACTTTCAAAAGCATTAAACTTTTTAAGCAAGTCATCGGATGCAGAAGGAGTAATAATCCACAACTGTGGAAGTTCGTCTTCTGAAACGATTTTTTCTTCACGCTTAGCTTGGCGTTCAAAATCAGCAATTACATGAATTAACTTATACAAACAACTACGGAGTTCTGAAGAATTAGGTTGATTGCGAAAAGGTTCAAACAAACATGGTAAGATAGTAAATTTCCCGAGAATTCCTAAATCTTCTGGATTTACACTCGGTTGATTTGATGGAGAAAACCAAATATCAATAAATTTAGGTTCTCCTGGAACCTCAAAATTTGTTTTCACCTCCCCCAAGGGAGTTAAAAATTCTTCAAAAAATTGCTTAGCAAATTGGTCAAAGGGAGTTCTACTCATTTAAATGCACTAACCTGGATAGTTTAATTGTACTATCAAAGTGCATGGTGATTTTCACAGAATTTTCATTACCAATCAAAATAAAGGGAGACGTTGCGGGGCGCAAGGTCTCTACATTATTTATATGTATTTACACTTACCACAACCTTTGAATGGGGTAATTATCAAAAACCTCATCAATGCTCGCAAGCGGTATTTTCTCCACAATCGCTTGAGCAATTAAAAGTCTGTCAAAAGGGTCTTTATGATGTGGTGGTAAGTTATTTAAAGCGTAAATATGATTTAATTCAATAGATAAAAGTTGTAGATTATTTACACGCTGTTGGTTGTCAATCAAAGTAGGGAGATTTGAATTTAGGTTGAGCTTACCCAGTTGAAGTTTGATTTGCATTTCCCAAACACTAGCTAAGCTAAACAACAACGTGTTGTTAGTATCGTTGATTATGTTATAAACTTTTTTAGAAATTTTTTCAGAGCTACTTGCCCACCAAATGAGAACGTGTGAGTCCAATAGTAGTTTCATTGCTCACCCATCCAAAATTCATCTGGTAAAGGGTCGTTAAAGTCTTCACTCATCCAAATTTCCCCTCGGTTTAAGTCCGCTACCCGTTGCTTTACTGCTTGGCTTTGAACTTGTTGAGATTGAGTATGTCTTTGCACCAAAAATTCCGCAAAATCTAGCAGCGTCTGTTGTTGCTCTGGTGGTAAGTTTTGCACTTTGACAATTAATGCTTCAGTTATATCCAGTGTTCGGGAAGTCATAGTTCACTATAAGTTATGCTCTAAGATTAATATTACTATTCTATCCTCGAAGCAGGAGGGTATAAAATCCCACTGTGTGTACGGTGCTAGTAATTGGCTGGAGTCAAAAACCTCATTCAATTACCTCTCCCTCTCTCCCTCACTCCCTCACTCACCCCCTCTTTATTAGAGCATCCCGCAAAGCAACATAATCATCCCAAGTTGCAGAATGCCACTGGCACAAAGGAGGAATAACTAAGTTTTGTTGGGTTGTTGACATTATAAATTCAACTTTTAATTTTTTACCTGTGACTTTATTTTAAATCACATCCGCGAAAGTCCGTTCCATCTTGCGGAAATACCAAATACCGCTGAAAAATAACAAGATTACTAATAATAAAGACAGCGCAAACCCCGGTAAATATAATCTTGATTCACCTCCTAAAATTGCCCACCGAAAGCCATCAATTACCCCTACCATCGGATTCAAAGAGTAAATTAATCGCCATTCTTCTGGTACAATACTGCTACTAAATCCTACCGGCGAGGCATACAAACCAAACTGGACGATAAACGG
>JBCBPQ010000498.1:0-2857 GCA_039820645.1 Cyanobacteria bacterium J06633_8
GGATTTTTTTTCTTAATTAAGCTTATTTTAAATAATAAAAATAATTATCAATATTGCAATCCAGTTAACAGGAACATATTTATAGGTTTGCTCTATAATAAGTAAAGTGATTAATATTTTATTCCTAACAACTCAGTGTAATTAGATATGAGCTATCAGGACAATCAAAACCCCTTGGAATATCGGCGACTCTTAAAGCTTGCCAAAGAATACCGAGAACAAGGTTATTCAGTAACTATTAATCCGTCTTCTGAAAAACTACCTACAGTTTTGGCAGATTGTTCGCTTGATTTGATAGCTGTAAATGATAACAAGGTTGTTGCTGCCAAAGTTAGGACTAGACAAAATCTTAGCTGTAATGGTTCTGAAGATTTACTTCGCATCAGCAAGTCAGTGCAGCAGCTTCCAGGCTGGGAGTTTGAACTAGTTGTTACGAACTCCCGTAGAAAAGCTAGTTAATGTTTGAAATAGGTAAAAATTATTTATTTCTACTTGCAGCACTTGGCAAAAATCAAAAATTATAAAGTATAAGTAATTGTGAATCTTAGCTTTATCCATGCTTCTTTTCGATATTTCTCCGATTATTTATAGGGAGTTTCCCATGTGTATAAATACATAAGTCATCAGTCACGATCAATGCGGCTGATGACTTATTACTATTCCTACAGCAAATTTATAAATTTTTTGATTAAACCAATTGTTACTCCTGGTAATTCCAATTGAGGTGTTAACCCAACCGAGTCTAATTTTTGAAAAATTTTAACCGCTTGAGGATTCATTTGCGCCAGACGCTGTCCAATTTCTGGCCCGGTAAATTGTGATTTTTGCCCCCAAATAATTGCTGTAGGTATTGTCAACTGTTCAATATACTGCGATAAATCGAAGCATAAATCTCCGCGAACAAAAGATAAAGCTGCATATTCCGCATTTGCTTGTTTAGCAGACTCTAAATAAGCTTCTACTATTTCTTCGTAAACACGACTGGAATTAGCGAATTGCCGTTGTTCTAGAAAACTACGAATACCACCGCTAGTTGCAACCCCCGTACTGTAAATCAATTTATCCAGAATAGGCGTACTAATTAACTGGGCAAAAAAGCTGCGGGAATAGTTTTCACCAAAATCAGAAAGTCCTGATGGAGTAGTTAGAATCAAAGACTTAAATAGTTCCGGATTGGTTATAGCGACTCGAATGGTAAATGCTGCTGTTAGGGAAGAAGCAATTACTTTTACCCCACCGTCACAGGTTTGCTGTAAAAACTCCTTAATTGCAGTTAAATAATCTTCGACTTGGTAGTTTCTTTCTGGATGTTCCGATTCACCCCAACCGATTAAATCCGGTGCAATGATGCGATATTCTGCTGCAAAGGCTGGGTAAACCTTTGACCATTCGTAAGCAGAAGAACCACCACCGAACCCATGTAGGAACACCAAGGTTTCTTTATCCGTAATGGCAGTTATTTCATCCTGCCAAGGAGAGCCTGTATTGGTATAATAAATCATCCTACCTAATGATGTATTTACCGAGTATCGCTCAAATCCCAATGGCTGAAACATAGATATTTGTCTTAATTGTTGTGATTATTTTATGACAAGCGAAAGTTAGGCTCTCATAAAGATTGCAACCACTTTAATTATCAGCTAAATCTTCACCTAATTGCTTCTAACTTTGGAGAGATTAAGTAGATGTAAAATTACTGTCTAAGTTGTAAAGATTCGGTGTTTATTTTTTTAGGATAAAAAAAATATTGCTTGAAATTACTATAGTTTCAAGTATTGTACTGGTATCTACAATAACTCCGACCTAATTTTTGCAGCCGGACTTTTATGATACTCTATTCCTATTAATCACCAATGTTATAGATTTTTTAGGACCGTCAATAAAGCTCAGAACCTTCCTTACTAAAATTCTACTGTAATTGTTCTGGGTACTCCCTATTAATTCAATTATTTGTAGGCTCCTAAATTCAAAGCAGTCGAAAACAGATGGTTGTTCCCTATATAATTAGTAATTTTTATTTTTATCTAAGCAATGGTAAAGCAGGCTAGTTTTCAATCAGGTGTAAAAACGGTTGAGGAGCCTTCCTTTAAGCTTGGCAGCCTTAATAGTTATTCTCAAAGTTTTACATCAAATTACGCGAGTTTTCAATCTCCGCAAAATGATAGGACTAATACCCCTGTAGCTGAATGTATTTTTTTACAACTGGACAATCTGCAATGCTTTGAAGTGGTGGATCGTCAGTACGAAAGTAAAGGAGTGGTATTTAATAATTGTATCGCTATAGAACCTTCAAATCCAGCATTCCCACCCCATTCAGGTTTAATCCTATTAATGAGTTCGCCTCAAAGTGGATTATTAGAAGCTACTTTTGTAAATCCCGTCCATTCTGTTAGCGCTTTTGTTACCAGTTCTCAGAGATTAGTGTTGTCTGCTTACAATGAATCTCGTCAACTGCTAGATCGAGCCATACTACCATCAGGAAACCTAGCTAACTCAGACTTTTCATTAGCTCCGAATACTTTATTGTCGGTAACAGCCAAAAACATCCATTCTATTTGCTTTCATGCTTTCAATGCTCAATTCACCGTTGACGACTTAAGTTTTTCTTATTAACATTGCAAGCAGCAAATATTACTTTTATAATTTCTGGCGATTTTGAATAAGTGCCTTTTAGTGATAGATTTTCTGGTAGAAATATTATATATTCTTAGTCTTGATAGATAACTATACCCAACAGTAAATCTATCACTAAAAGGCACTTATTCAAAATCGCCAGAAATTATAAAATTCAGAAGGCAGCTATGTTGGAGGCAGTCGGCGTGATGGGTACTCACGCCCTATAGCGTGAGATGATCCA
>JBCBPQ010000499.1:0-2784 GCA_039820645.1 Cyanobacteria bacterium J06633_8
CAGATAGTAGGGTAGGAATCATCAAAACACCGAACCAACCGATGTATAAACGGTTGTTGGTGCTGGTGATCCATCCACAGAACTGCTCCCACGCCGAAGCGCTTTCGCGTCTTTGTAATGTGGTTGTCATGGTTCGGATAATTGCGTTTGTTTTATAAAGCGGTAAGTGTTTTTGCTCACCTGTAAATACATTAAAGGATAGTTTACGTTTTGTAAAGATGTTTTAATTAAGTTTGTTTTATACAACAGATTAATTTCTGTTATCAGCGAACAATTCAGTGAGCAGTTAGCAGTGAACAGTGAACAGTGAGCAGTGAGCAGTGAGCAGTGAGCAGTGAGCAGTGAGCAGTTAGGAGTTAGGAGTAAATAGTTAATAAATTTTGCCTATCTTTTATTTTCATGCTCAATCCTCAATGTCCAATGCCCAATGCCCAATGCCCCATGCCCAATGCCCAATGCCCAATCTTCTTAACCGGGAGGCCATTTCATTTGTCTTCCACCCAGTATATGTATATGTAGGTGGTAGACGGTTTGTCCTCCGTCGGAGCCGGTGTTGATAACGGTGCGGTATCCGTTGGTTAATCCGGCTTCTTCGGCAACTTTTTTGGCTGTCAATAAAAGATGTCCCATTAATGCTTGGTCTTCAGGGGAAGCATCGGCTAATTTAGGGATGGGTTGTTTGGGGATAACTAAAATATGAACTGGTGCTTGAGGGTTAACGTCTTTGAAGGCTAATGCTAAGTCATCCTCATAAACAATGTCTGCTGGGATTTCTTTTCTAATAATTTTGCCGAAAATTGTGTCTTGTGCTGTCATTTGTTATTTATTGCGATCGCATGGCATCAATTGTTAATCATAGGACAGACGGTTTAACGGTTTGTTATCTAATCCACTGATGTTTCTAATACTGGTGAAAGTTCTAAATTTTGAACATTGTTGTGTCTCGAACGTGCTAGCAGCTTGGTTTCGCTAGGCATTCTCAGCTTTGATGCTAAATTGAGGAACTCAAGCATTTTGATAAAGGCAAATGTGGGATCTGGAAGATAGGCAACACGTCCAGAACGAATTGTTATCCCGTGGCGACTGGATGATTGAAAGGCATGATGGAGATTGTGCCAGCCTTCCCCCAAGGTTAGTACTGCCACGAAAACATTATTTCGACTGAATTCGTCGGTAATAAATGGTTGCTCGCCGACAATATGAGAAAAGGAGTTGACGGTTTGTACGCCGTGAAATAACAGAGTTGTGCTGAGAAAAAATGCACCCAGATATTCAACACCACCGATGAAATAGGAAAGTGCTGCTAGGGCAATTACAGGCACAAAGTGTAAACGGTCGATTACCTTTAAAACAATGTCATTCTCAACATCTTTAGGTAGCTTATCTGGAAAAAAGTTAGGTGATAACAACCAACCACCTTGTGACCAATAAAATCCTTGAAGTTTCTTAACCCATGTATTGGGTGAATGAGGATCTAGTTCTTTATCTGCATGTTGATGATGAGTCATATGATGGGCTTTCCACCAACTAGGTCCCATCTGCCCTGCGGATGCCGTTATAATACAGCCAATCCATAGAACTGGAGTTGGAGCTTGATAGCTTTTGTGGGTAAGTAACCTGTGGTAGATAGCCGTTGTTCCTAACATTCGGATTAAGTATAAAAATACAATCCAGGCAACAGCGCCCCATGACAAACCAGTCATTAAAAGGAGCAACGATCCGAAATGACTGAAGATAATCAATATCGGACCGATTACATAAGCCACAATTGTAATTGGGGAATACTGCCTCATTTTTTCGTACTGTCCTGAAAGTATTGAGAAGGGAGCCATTTAAGTTTTAACGATGGGAATTATTCAGTATAGTCACTCTTAAAGACAGTAGTTGAGAATTAGTACTAATACAAGGGATTTTTAAAACTGGATTAGAAGCATAAGTCCTGAGTTAGTTCAGTTAAGGTTATCTTGTTTCACCAGCCTTGGATAGACTATATCCAAAGCTAATACGATTAATATATGAATCGGTATTATCAGTAAAAATATCAAAAACCATGTCGCAGTTATCGCGGCTTCAAGCATAGGGGAATGTTGTTTCAACCAACCGAAAGCAGAGTAGTTGTAGGTTGGGTTAGACACGACAATCAAAGTTGATTTGTAACGAAGAATTGTTAATTGTGTCGTAACCCAACATATTACAGCACTTTGCAGGTTGCAGGAGGTACAGGATAAGCAGGGGGAGCGGAGGGAGCAGGGGATCTTGGGGAGAGATGTATTGGGTTAGGGAGGAGTTTAACTGTACCTTATATAGATGAAATCTGCTGTATTTAAAAACCTAGCAACTTCTCATAATCATCCTGGGTATCAATATCAATTGCTGCTTCCGGTATCTCAATAGTTAACACTTCATCTTGATATTTACGCATCAAAAGTTTTGCACCTCTATCACCTTCAAGCTGCATTAATTCCGGAAATAAAGCACGATTAAATAAAGCCGGAACACCAATAACCTCATCATAAGCAGAAGCAATAATAATATTCCCCATTTCTTGATAGCTTTGACTTAATTTATTCAAAACTGTTTTTGAAATTAAAGGTTGGTCTGCGAGTGCGATAATTACTGCATCTAATTTAGGAATACTTTGTTTTATCGCAGCAATTCCGGCACGAATTGAAGAAGACATTCCCGTTTGCCAATGCTGATTTTCTACTATTTGGACGGGTAATTTATCTATTTGCGGTTTAATCTGTTCTTTGTAAGCACCTAAAACTACTACTATAGGTTTAC
>JBCBPQ010000500.1:0-2719 GCA_039820645.1 Cyanobacteria bacterium J06633_8
ATGTTCTTGCACCTGGCACTAAAGCAATTTCATCTATTCCGTAAGCTCTGCGGGCTGCTTTTCCCCGCCCAATTTGAATATCCACGCGCTTTCACTCTAGTTATGTATTTAAGCTAGGGTATCAAATTGTGGGAGTATTTTAACCGGTTTTTTTTGAAACTAATTGTTTCGAGTAGAAGAAACAGAAAATTACATTAAAAAGTCATTGAAAAATTTGTCAAACTGTATTATCTATGAAAATAAATTGATGGATGTATTTTTTGACTTCTGCATTGCACATTCTCTATCAGTCTACTTTCTCTGACTCAGTATTTTAAATTTAAAATCGTGCTTTAAAAGGAATCTCCGAATCTACCTATTCCACAACAATCATCCCTAAGGAAGATGATATAACATATCTCCTATGTAAATTGATTAATTAACTATATTAGTCGCTTGGTGTAAATACATCGAGTTCATCCATTTTATTTCAGTATTAGCCCTGGATCTGATTTATTCATTAGTCTATTTTTTAACATATAATTATAGTTGTTTAAAATACAAAAGTGGTATTAAATACTTGCATGGAGTACTTTGAAAGTAAATTTTAGTAGTCAAAATTTATATCTTAGATTTAAAACTGAAACAAAAATAGATTATAATTGTTTACAACTTGAAGTACGTACACGTTATTAGTAAAAATTACTTTTAGGCTTGTTAGGCTCGTATTAAAAAAACAGCAATTTTGATGTCAGAAAAAATTTGTCGGTCAACTTCAAATCACCTAGCATTGGTTAGCAAAAACAAGGTTATAAAAGTAAGTAGCAATACATACACAAGCTATTTATCTTTAAAATCATGTTTATGACTAATACTAGTTTCCAAAACTAGATCTAAGTAATAATCACTAATTCAATTCCAAAAATAAGGACATACTGTTCGTAAGCGTTCAGAGTCGCTAATATTGTTAACATAACTTCAAATATTACTATTAAAATAGCCTTGATCCAATCCGAAACACTAGAATTATTGGAATGGTCTCGCTTATGCCAGCATTTGTCTACTTTCGCGGCAACCAAGCTGGGGGCGATCGCCGCACGTAATATTGCGATTCCTGACTCTCAAGTAGAAAGCGAATACTTGTTAGCGCAAACAAAAGAAGTATACGAATTAGAAAATCGTTTAGATAATGGAATTTCTTTTGAAGGGATTCAGGATTTTGGTGATTCTTTAGAAAGAGCAGAACTCAAAGGCATTTTAGCAGGGGATGAATTATTAGCTATAGCTACTACCCTGGCTGGAATCAGAAATTTACGTCGTCTAATTGATAACCATCCAGACTTAGAAATATTAAACTATACAGTAGCCGATTTACGAACTTATCCAGAATTAGAACAAGAAATTCATCGTTGTATTGATGAGCGGGGACAAGTAACCGATCGTGCTAGCGAAAAACTCGGGGATATTCGTAATTCATTGCGTCAGAGCCGGAGTCAAATCACCCGTAAACTGCAAAACATAATCCAAGTGAAGGCAAATGCCCTTCAAGAAACTATAATAACTCAGCGCAGCGATAGATTTGTCATTCCAGTAAAAGCACCGCAAAAAGATGCAATTCCCGGTATTGTTCATGACACTTCAACCAGCGGAGCCACCTTATATGTGGAGCCGAATTCCATAGTGCCGATGGGCAATCAGCTGCGTCAATTATTGCGAAGAGAACAAGTTGAAGAAGAAGCAATTCGCCGCAATCTTTCCGAGCAGGTAGCTGAAGTAAAACTAGATTTAGAAAAATTATTAGCAGTTGCAACGGCGTTAGATTTAGCAACCGCGAAAGCGCGATATAGCTTCTGGCTAAAAGCCAATCCTCCTCGTTTTATCAAACCATCCGAAGAGAATATTACTCTACGTGAATTACGACATCCTTTGTTAGTCTGGCAACAGCAGCACGAACAAGGACACGAGGTAATTCCGGTAAACTTAGTTATAAATCCATATATTCGAGTTGTTACAATTACAGGACCAAACACTGGTGGTAAAACTGTAACTCTGAAAACTCTTGGTTTTGCAACCTTGATGGCAAAGATAGGTTTATTCGTACCAGCCCGAGAACCTGTAGAGTTGCCTTGGTTTGACCGGGTATTAGCAGATATTGGCGACGAACAATCTTTAGAGCAAAGTTTATCGACTTTTTCCGGGCATATTCGCCGAATTAGTCGGATTTTAGATGCAGTTTCCACAGTAGAGGAAGTAGAAGAAGCGGAAGAAATAGAAGAAGATGAATGTCCTTCTTCCCCTTCCCCCACTCCCTCTTCCTTAGTTTTGCTCGATGAAGTTGGTGCCGGAACCGATCCTGTGGAAGGAAGTGCTTTAGCGATTGCTTTATTACGTTATCTTGCAGATAATTCAATGTTGACAATTGCTACCACTCACTTTGGCGAACTGAAGGCGCTGAAGTATCAAGACGAACGCTTTGAAAATGCTTCCGTCGAATTTGATGAAGCTACTTTGTCACCAACTTACCGTTTGCTCTGGGGAATACCCGGACGTTCCAATGCTTTGGCAATTGCTTCTCGTTTAGGGTTAAAACCAGAAGTAATAGAAAAAGCAAAAGATGAAATGGGAGGTGCAACAGATGAAGTGAATCAAGTTATAGCTGGATTAGAAGCACAACGTCGTCGTCAAGAAGAGAAAGCTGCCCAAGCTCAAGATTTATTGCAGCAGGCGGAACGTTTTTATA
>JBCBPQ010000501.1:0-2711 GCA_039820645.1 Cyanobacteria bacterium J06633_8
GAAAGTGTTGGTAAATCGTAACCACCTTCTAAACCGAATAATATTTTACTGGTTAGTTTTAAGCAATATTTTGTAAATAGTCCGTAGTCTTGTGGTTGCAAATTTATCATTGCTAAGGGATCGTCGGCGTTGCCATCATAACCAGCGCTGACTATTAATAAATCTGGCTGAAAGTTTGATAGAAAGGGAAATACCTCTTTTTCAAATCCTGCTTGATAATTCCTAATATCGCTATTAGGAGGCATAGGTAAATTCAATACGTTATTGTTAATACCCCGTTCTGAAGATTTACCGGTTCCTGGATAACAAGGGTATTGATGTAGGGAACAATAAGCAATTTGAGGATTGTTTTCTACTATTGCTTGAGTACCGTTACCATGATGTACGTCCCAATCAAGAATAGCAACACGATTAACTTCGGGCTCCCTCAAAGCTTGTAAAGCTGAAATTGCTGCATTAGAAAACAAACAAAACCCCATACCATAATCAATTTCGGCATGGTGTCCCGGAGGGCGTGCTAAAACAAAAGCGGGTTTACCAGTTTCCAGAACAATATCTACTCCATCGAGCCAAGCATTTACCGCTAATAAGGCTACATCATAGCTGCGGGGAGAAACATAAGTATCTGTGTCCAAAAAGCCACCACCGTCGCTAGCAACCTCCTTAACTTTACGGATATAACGCGGTGAATGTATTTCCTTGAGGAAATCAAGCGGCGAATTTTGGCTAATAGGAGTGGGCGATCGCCATTCAATTTGTTGAGAAAAAACAGCGTCTTTCAAAGCTGAAACAATAGCACTCAAACGCTCGGGCTTTTCCGGATGTCCTCTTCCGGTAAGGTGTTCGAGAAATTCGTCGGAGTAGATTAAGGGAAAGGTGGAATTGGGCATTGGGCATTGGGAAGAGGGGAGAAATGATTATAAACTCCTAACTGGTAACTGGTAACTGCTTACCTGTCGTCGAGCATTTCAGTTGATACTGCGGGGTTGCCTTTAAGCTCTTCGGGGGATTGATTGCGAATTGTGTTATCAATTAGCTTATCAGGTTAGAAGATGCTTTTGAGATAACACACTATCTTTAGAATGAAATATTGAGCTACTACCGTTGCTCTTTTCGATAATAATAATAATTGGCAAAACAATGCCCCATGACGCCAGTTCCTACAACGGAGGGAACCTCCGCAACGGACTGGCTCCCCTATGCCCTATGCCCAATTCCTATGCCCAATTCAATCAAAATCGCAGTTAAACTATTCGCAGCTTATCAAGAAGCATACGACGAACAAGAGTTAACACTAGAGTTTCCCGAAAATACGCCGGTATCGCAAGTTAGAGAATATTTAATTAAACAACATCCCGAACTGGAAAAATGGCGAGATGTTACCAGATTTGGAATTAATTTTAATTTTGTGGAACCAGATACTCCTCTAAATGATGGGGATGAAGTCGTATTAATTCCTCCTGTCAGTGGGGGTTAATTAAGATAAAAATTTTTCTTGTGGGATGGAGAGCAGCGCTGCACCAAGTTCCCTGGATGTGCGACTGCGGAGCATCCCTGCCCGTCCGATTTCTTCTACAATAAAAATTAAAATAACATTCTGCTTTAATCACAATAAGAATCATGGCAGGAACACATATCCGCTTCGACTGGGCAATTAAAAAACTATTGCGCGATAAAGCTAATTACGTTGTTTTAGAAGGTTTTATCAGCGAGTTACTAAAAGAAGATATCAAAATTGATTCGATATTAGAAAGCGAAAGCAATCGACTTACAGAAGAGAATAAGTTAAATAGGGTTGATATTTTAGCTAAAAATACTAAAGATGAATTGCTATTAATAGAGGTGCAAAATAGTCCTGAAAATGATTACTTTCACAGAATGCTTTATGGTGTATCAACATTAATTAGCGAATATCTGGGGAAAGGAGAAGCTTACGGAAAAGTAAAAAAAGCTTATTCGATTAATATAGTTTATTTTTCTCTCGGACAAGGCAGGGATTATATTTATAAAGGAAAATTGGATTTTTGTGGAATTCACATCAATGATAAATTAGAGCCATCAGAATTACAAAAGGAAATATTTAAAATTGAAGAAGTTTATCAAATATTCCCAGAGTTCTATATTTTAAGAGTCAATAATTTTAACGACGTAGCGAAAGATAGTTTAGATGAGTGGATATATTTCTTGAAAAATAGTGAAATCAAAGACGAATTTCAAGCTAGGGGATTAGCTCAAGCCAAAGATAATTTAAAAGTTGAGAATTTATCACCAGCAGAAAAAGCCGCATATCAGAAATATCTCGAAGATAGGAGATATGAAATTAGCATTATTGAAAGTGCGGAAGTTACAGGAGAATTACGAGGAAGAAAGGAAGGAAAGATAGAAGGGATAAAAGAAGGAGAGAAGCAAACCCAAATTAAAATTGCGAAAGCAATGAAATCCAGAGGTGTTGACATAAATTTGATTGTGGAAACGACGGGGTTAAGTTTGGAAGAAATTCAAAAATTATAGAATTATAATCATTAAAGTATCATGGCTGGAACACATATCCGCTTCGACTGGGCAATTAAAAAACTATTGCGCGATAAAGCCAATTACGTTGTTTTAGAAGGTTTTATCAGCGAGTTACTAAAAGAAGATATCAAAATTGATTCGATATTAGAAAGCGAAAGCAATCGACTTACAGAAGAGAATAAGTTAAATAGGGTTGA
>JBCBPQ010000502.1:0-2693 GCA_039820645.1 Cyanobacteria bacterium J06633_8
ACCAGTTTGAGTACCACTTGCATCAATCAGGGCTTTTTGAGTTATTTGAATTGGTGCAAAGGAATTGATATTTTCGTAATTAAAGTTCCAACCAGTATTGGTAGAAGTCAGAGATACCAGCGAATCGGAATTTTGCTCACCAATGGCTCCTAATTGAATATTTCCAGCTTCTCCACTTAACACACCACCATTGATTGCAATTTCTCCACCAATCAATCCCAAAGTTTTACCTGGCTTTACTCGCAATTCATTACTACCTCGACTACCAGCAACATTAAATGGAAATCCACCCCTGAGATTATGTCCATTTCCATTTACTTGAATTTTCTCCGGATTACTCCCCATCTGCAACCCCAAAGGAACACTCACAGTTAACAATGGTGTTTGCTCTGAAACTATAGCGCTATAGTTAAACCCATCTTCAAACAAAAGACTTTCAGCAGTCGTCCCCAAAAACGAACCACCAATATCTAAAGAAGCATTTTCCCCAAACACAATCCCCGCAGGATTAATCAAAAAAACACTAGCGCTACCGTTTGCTTTAATTAATCCATCAATATTAGAAATCTTTCCTCCAGTTACCCGATTGATAATATTTTCAATAGCGCTAGGGTTTTCAAAAGTTGCTGAAGCACCTGTAGGAATCGAAAATTCTTTGAAGCTATGAAATAAATTATTCCCTTTTTGAATACCGTTAAGAATATTGAAATTATTTCCGTTTAAGTTGACAGTTGTATTGGTAGTTCCATCACTATTTACTTGAGCGGGTACTGGTAAAATAATTCCCAAAGTTAGTAAACCACCGATAAATCCAGGTAGAAAAGCAATCCCTTTCATGTAGTAAAAATTTTTGAATCTTCTGGATTTATGATTCCCACTATCGTTATGATACTAACCCCCCCACAAAAAGCAGTGTTATTACGTATTTTCCCATTGCATTCAGCAACTTGTTTATTTCTCAAAGGTGTATTTTCAAGGTTAAGGGGAAATCCTCCTAGCCCTCTCCTAAGTTGGAGGAAACTAAGCCCGCAAATTAGCGTGAGTTTGGGGGATCTAACAATTGTGTTCAATTCAGTTTCGCTCAAAGTCAGAATTTGCTCCTTGACCGAAACTGAGGTTAGATAGTAAACAAAAAACGGTATGATTTAGACAATAGAAGTACTTTAAGTAATTTCGCTGTTGTTATCGAGTAGATACCCAATCAGCTTTTCCTATGTATCTTCTGAATTTTTGAATACTGGAGAATTTCATGTCAATATATGTTGGTAATTTATCCTATCAAGCTACCGAAGACGATATTAGATTAGTGTTTGACGATTATGGTAGTGTAAAAAGAGTCAGTCTGCCTACTGATAGAGAAACTGGCAGAATGCGAGGTTTCGCTTTTGTCGAAATGCAATCAGAAGAAGAAGAAGAGGCAGCTATAGAAGCTTTAGATAATGCTGAGTGGATGGGTCGCCAACTTAGAGTCAATAAAGCTAAACCACGCGAAGGCCGTGCTTAGTAATGAGATAATTTTGAATTATGTTGAACAAGATAATTCTAGTTTCAGTTTCTAATTCATTCTGCATTTATGCAATGTCCAAACAATTAGCTCCTTAAACCCAACTGGTCTTTTTATTATTTAGGGTTTGCTTCCGAAGTCTTTTGGTGGAGGCAGGCAAAAGCGAATAGCGAAGCGCGAAGTCTGTCCGACAGGACATAAAGTACGGTCTTGGGATTTCCACGCCACTTACAACAAGTCGGGGAACCCATCCAAGCCAGTGCCTCCCATGAGTAACTTTTCAAGAGAGGCAACAGGCAAAAGTTTTTCACCTATCTTCACATTTAAAATTGTAGGTTGGGTTTCACTATGTCCTATCGGACACCCTTCGCTAACGTTCAACCCAAGTTACGTTATAGGAAATCATAAAGCTGGGAAGGGAGTAATTTTGTCTAAGTACTTAATCAATAATCCCAATATTTAAACTGTAAATTTCTAGCATCAACAGCAACCGTAGCAGCACAATCAGAAAAAGGCTGCATTTCTAACAAGTTCCATTCACTAGAAATATTTGGAATATTTAACTCAGCAGGTTGTTCTGGTGTTAAGGAAATTTCGATTTTCTCTAAATCTCTTAATCCCGTACCGGTTGCTTTTAAATAAGCTTCTTTACAAGTCCAATAACGGAAAAATAACTGTTGTTGTTGTTCTTGAGGAGCAGATTCGATGACAGCAAATTCCCTTGGAGAAAAAAATCTTTGAGCTAAAGAAACTACATCGGTTTTGGAATTAATGGATTCTAAATCTACCCCAATAGAATTATTTAAACCTATTGCATATAAAGCAAAATTCTGGGAGTGAGATACATTAAATTTGAGATTAATTTGATTGCAATTTTCATCTAAAAACGGTTTGCCCCGAGGTTCGTAACCAAACTTGATTTTAGACGGTTCTATATTTAAATAATGACCTAATATATTTCTGAGAATACCCCTTGCGGCAATAAAACGCTGCTGATGTTGCTCAAAATGAAATCTTCTTGCTCTAACTAACTCATCTTCGGCAAGAATTTGAGTAAAATCTTCCAATAATGGTTTGACATTATCAAGATTTTCTCGCCAAATATGAACTTCATTCGGCAATAATTTAATATCAGTAATACCAGACGGTGCTTTCAACCACATTTTACAGTTATCAGTACCATGACAGT
>JBCBPQ010000503.1:0-2685 GCA_039820645.1 Cyanobacteria bacterium J06633_8
ACTTCATCCATCCAAGCATTAATACTTTTACCAGCTTTAGAAGCTGCTATAAAAATCTTGCGGTGATGATAAGAGCGTTGTACGAAAAGGAAGTTTTTCAGAAAAAGGTTTATCTGGTTCTTCCCCTAAGTCTTCACAAAAAGCAAGATAATCATCTACCGATTTCTGAAATTCTTGACGTGCTTCCTCAACTGTTTTACCTTTAAATGTGACTACATCATTAATATCCAATACCCGCCCAAAAATAATACCAGCTTCTACATCAACTTCTAAATTTGCACTATAATCTTTATAAATAATCATAGTTTTAATTCTAAAACCTACTCATTATCATTTAAAAATGTTTCTGACTCAAGTACAACAAGGTTCAATACCTGCTTAAACGATATCACCTCCAATTTTATATCTCATATAGTGGTGATAAAAGTACTTTTTATAAGCAGCTTATTGAAACGGCTAAATTTTAAATACTGGCTAATGTTTGCATCAGCAGTTTACCTTCTTTAAACATTTTACTATTAGATAAAAGTTGAAACCATTCACGTAATTATTGCCGAACTACAGTGCAGTGTGGATGATTATCATCTAAAGCATTGAGTTCCATAATTGCTGCTCGTTGAGTTGGTCCGCGTCCTAGAAGTCTGAGCCAGAGTGTTGAAATATTTTGAGGAAGTTCGCTAGTTACGACGATAGTTGTACAAAAAGCTGGTGCGAAATGGTAAATACCTGAAATATTCATGTCCCGACGAGCTGCAAATCCTTCGAGGTGTTGGGACGCAATTGAAGGCACAATAATAAGTAAAGTTTTGTCAATTTCTTCCCTTACATCGCTGCACGCTTCTGAAACACCCACACTCGTTTCATTTGCACTCATAATGCCTTTATCGGCTTCGCTTTTCCAGGTTAACCAATGGCGCAAACAATTCTGTAGCTCCCATACATCTGGTGCCCAGCGCAGAATTTCAATAATACACGGAACTGACAAAAACTCTCCTAATAATCCGTTCATATGTTCGAGATTTTTCCAGGTGGGGTTCAAACAGAATATCTACGAGTTCCGCTTCTCCAATCACCTCTGGGCTTATCATCACCTGATTGTTACCGCTAGTAATTTCCTTTAAATACTCAGTTCCCAGGTTAAATCGAGATGGAAGTTTAAAAACTCTCAAATTAGCATCTCGGGGGATTGGCTCGTTTAGGTAAACAGTTCCAAAATCATTAAGTAGAACTGAGAAATACTGTTGAGCAAAAATAGAAAAAGCTGGATGAGACATAGTGGCAGTTTTAGGACTACCTATATCATTATTGATTCTTTCGCAAATAATTCAAGCAATAGAAGAAGTAACAACAATTATTGATAAACAGAGGGAAGCGAAGTTGTTGATTGATTTGGGGACTCGAAATCTACTTATTACATTAAAACAAGTAACTATTAACTTAGCTTCGTAAAAAGAAAGATAAATATTAGTTTCTTAAATAAACTCCCAAAAATGTAGTAAAAATTTACTTTTGCGAATAATGTTAATAATTACACTCTACTCGCAAATATTATCACTTAATAATTATGATTTACAGAATTATGTGCAATTAAAGTCATGTTAATAGCAAAGTTAATTTAGAATGTTTTGCTTAAGCGCAAAAAATGCTCATTTGAACAATATCTAAACAAGAGATAAATGACGATTCGGGTCAGAAAAGATGAATAGCGGAAAACAATTCTCCACCTTAAGGGTAAAGCTCTAATCATTGCTGCAAAAGCTTTTAACCACATTATCTAAAATGATAATGTGGCAAGATATCTCTTACTTCCGACTACAATACTCGGGTCGTTGCTTTGTAAACCTCTATATTAATCCTGACCCTCTGTTTCCATAACAAAGACAAAAACAAGTAGACAATTAAAGTGACGCTAAAATAAGGACTAATTATAGTAATATTGCATTAAACCTATGACTAATGTGGTAATCAAGCCTTCCTCTTTATTAACAGAAGGAATTCATGTTGAGAGAATCAACAATATCAACCTCTTCAAATTTACCGAAGAACTAGGGTTACGTATGCAAGAACTTCTCAACAAGAAAAAAGCCGACTTGTTAACACCAGAAGAAACTGCTGAAATAGAGGAAGTAGTAAGATGGATAAATTAGAAAAATATAGAGAATATGTTCAGCAACTTTTGGTTAAATATGGTAGTTACAAACCTTCCTACGGAGATGTAGAGGTAGAACAGATATTTGATACAGTACGCGACCATTATCAACTTGTTAATGTAGGCTGGGAAAATAAACATCGTGTTTATGGTTGTTCGATACATATAGATATCAAAAATGAAAAAATTTGGATTCAGTGGAATGGAACAGAAATAAATATTGCTGAAGAATTAGTTTCGATGGGGATTCCTAAACAAGATATTGTTATAGGATTTCATTCACCATTAAAAAGGCAATTTACAGATTTTGCTATGGGTTAGCAAGCAATGAATTAAAGCAGAAAAAGTTTTAGTTGCTCTAAAAGCGGGAAAGAAAATAGCAGTAGAAATTGTGCGGCTCGTTTGAGTTAGGAACCAAGCGGTCAGCAGATTACTAACGTAAGCTGGTGTATGAACTCAGAAAGCACGCGGAGTAAAACCTCTGAAGCTTTTAACTGTAATAAAGATGTAGGTGAAAGTCCTAATAATCCGTTCAT
>JBCBPQ010000504.1:0-2673 GCA_039820645.1 Cyanobacteria bacterium J06633_8
ACAAGGTCGAATTTACAAACGTATTGACGATGATTTTTTCGGCAAAGTCAATTGGGGAGAGGAGCCACATCCGTCGTTGGAGATGCAGCCCCAACCATTGAAATCAGTGCCGAAGACAAAATCCTTGCCCGAGAAATCGTTACCTTGATGATACCAGTTTGTGATTCTTACCTTGCCGAAGCTACAGAGCGATTTAGGATTGCTGCGGTGCAAGGAGTGGGAATTGTATTCTTGGGTAACTTTTCTGGGATGGTAGTGGGATTTATGCTATCTCCCCCAACATCAATAAATGTATCTAAAACAGTTTGTGGTTCTTTGTTTGGTGGCTTAGTTGGAATTTCTGTTGCACTAACTTTGATTTTGAAGAAAACCAGGGAGCTTATTAATAATGAGAGCGATTAAAGATTTCTTAATTAATATTGGCGGTGGAATTTTAACGGGTTGCGGTATCAGCGGGTTTATCGGTCACATCATGGGAGTTGGTGCTACTCTTGCTCTTAATCCTTTGCTACTGTTATTGGGCGCTCTTTTTGGTGGAGCGTGGGTGTGTATATTACGTTCAACCTTTGCTTCATATTCGAGAAAACCTCTTTATTTAGTAATCAATAATGGGTAAGTGTTGTGCAATTACTTCCGAAAAGAGATAAAGTCAGTTCGAGCAATATCCCTCGCATAAGCAAAAGGCACAACCGAAAAATCGATATAGTATTGTGGGTATGCTGTGCGACGGTTGGCTTAGGTTCGGTATTGGCAGCCGCCGCCATTATAGTAGGTAGACGTGGCGAAGTTACACCAACCGTTTCTGCTGTTAACCGTGCTAAAGTGCAAATGCAATCGCACAGACGTGCGTACATCGAAAAGTTGACTCGCACAGACTTTAATCCTAACGAACTACAAAACTATTCTATTGATGGTAGTGGAATACTTACAGGATGGCGACAACTAGGTGCAGCCCAGTGGTCTGGTGAAATATTACAAGATATCAACAAACAACAGAGTAACGAAAACTCAGCTTTCTTTAGACTTCACCACATGGCAGCATTGGCGATTATTAAGCAGGATACTGTGGATGCTTTGATTGAAGTTGCTGCCGGAAATAATACTTTGACCTATAGCTACACCAAAACTGATGGTACTAAAGTTGAACAGCGATTGGGCACTGGGGGTGCTGCTGTATTGCTTTTAGGTAAGCTCGAAGCCATTGATTATGCCGAGAATTTGCAAAATCGACCTATTGTTGATTTTAACCAAATGGTGACTCAAATTCAGACCGTACAAGAACCCTATGCTTTATCCCAAGCTAATTATCTGCGAACTCAGGGTTACAAAGACCCCGTGCGTCAATTATCCGAAGTGCCGAAAATACGTCAGCATATAGCAGAATCATTACGAAAAAGAAGACTGAAGTTACAGCAATTAAAGAAATCCAAGCCAAATAAAGGAGGTTAGTTAATGTGTATGTCAAATTTATTGGCGCGGGTATATGCTTTTTGCTCTCATTATTTAACGTATTGGGAGCAGTGCGGCAGATTCCGGTGAAGACTACTTTAGGTAATTCATCGCGTCCTACCGTAGCTCAGATGAAACCTCCAGGAACGAAGTTACATTGGTTGTCTGGTGGAGTATTTTTTGCAGCAAGTATCGGTTTAATTGCCTGGGCTATTTGGGAATATAACTCTAATATCGACCTCGGCATTGATTCAACTGATGCTCCGACTGCACCTGTTGTACCACCGATGCCTGAAGCCGAAATTCAGACGGAGCAAAAACTAGATGAAGGTTTAATCCGTAATATGGAGCAGTCTGAATTTAAGAACTTAGTCCCATTTCGTCGCCCTACTGCCGATGGTAGCGTGCCGATAACCCACGAACAATTCAAGAATGCTTTAGAAGATGATATTTGGTCAGATTGAGGAATTAAATCATGGGAAATAACAGACGTAATTTTAATGTTGACTATAGCCAACCTGGTCAACTAGCAACACAACAACAATTAGCACAAATGTTACAGAATGCTCAACAACAATATCAGCAACCAACAACTATTAACGTTGAGCCGACTTCGGTACAGACGCAACCAGTTAACGTAAATCATACAAATTCTCCAGCAAAATCGACATCACGAGTACCAGAAATATATGTACCAGTAACCGATTATTGGAGAGCGCATAGATTCCATCCTCATAATAATCTCCGCTATTTTTGGTACATCTTTTACTGGTTGAGAGATGCGATTTCATCTCCTGTAGGTATTGCGATTGTAATGTTATGGCTGGGAATCGGTGGAATCAATTTTTTACTCAACGGTAATTACTCCGGTCCTGGTTACGTGCAGAAGCAGGAAATAAAATTAACACCGGAAAATCTGCCTAATTTAACTCCAGTTGTTGATTTGGTAGATTAAAGTGTTTGTCAGGATTACATTCTGGTTGATGCTATGTTTGTTCGTTGCAGATATAGCTCAACCTGGATATTTGAAGTTTTGGCAGCCTGATTTACCCAAACTATCCACAATCGATATCAGGTTGCCTTCCCTAAAATTCAATAAAAACACTGCTGATAAATCTCCTCGCAAGACTTCTACTTGTCCTCCTCCAGATAATGATTTAGAGGAAGTTCTTCAAGCAAAATTTGGTTGCCACAATGCGACTCCTCATTGATTTCAGTACCGAC
>JBCBPQ010000505.1:0-2608 GCA_039820645.1 Cyanobacteria bacterium J06633_8
GGAGGAATATGTTTCCATATCCATTCTGCTCCGTCAGCAATTAATAAAACTTGTTTCGCTTGATTTATTCCTAAACTAACAAGATACATTTCTAAGATTTTGAGAAATTCTTTATAATCTAAGTCTGCACCGCAATCAGCATTAAGAGATTTATCTGTTGCTTGGAAAAGGTGCTTCAAAAAAATTAGCTCTCAACCAAAATTTAAAAAGAAAGGTAAAAATGATTCATTTACTCTGGAAGGAACTTGTAAGATAAAAGATAGTTTTAGGATTCAAGTTCCGAAAATAGGTAGACTAAAAACCTATGAAAGATTACCATTCATAGACAAAATAAAATCTGTAACCATATCACGTCAAGCTGATAGGTGGTTTATTAGTTTTAAAATTGAAACCCAAATACAAAATAATAATCATAGCAAGGAAGTTGTAGGTGTTGATTTAGGAGTAAAAACTCTAGCTACTTTATCAAGCGGTGAAGTTATAGAGGGAGCAAAATCCTATAAAAAAAATAAGGTAAAATTATCACGATTGCAGTGGTTAAATCGCCATAAAATAATCGGTTCTAAAAATTGGAGAAAAGCTCAACTAAAAATAGCTCGGCTTCATAGAAGAATTGCCAATATCAGAAAAGATACAATTCATAAATTGACTTCATTATTAGCCAAGAACCACGGAACAGTAGTGATAGAAGATTTAAATGTATCCGGGATGATGAAAAATCATAAACTAGCCGGTGTAACCGTTCAGGGGTTGGTGATGAATTGAAATGCGATGCATTTCAGCAACAGAACAAGTTTTGAAAAAAATTCTGACTGAAAAATTATTTAACACCGAGGAAATAGACGGATATTTTCATATTGATATTAAGCAGCATTTATCACTTGCTCTTGTGGCACTTTAACTTCAGGAATCAAAGAAGGAGTAGGGGTACCATGACGTGCAGCACGAACAGTTAAAGTCATAAACTCCAAGATGTTCCGATGTTGAAATTTTAGAGAAGTGACAACAGTTAGCATTCGTGCAACAAAAGTACTACCTGCGCTCGTTTGAGAGCCGAAACTGGTACGTCGCCATATCACAGCAGGACGTATAGCTCTTTCGGCAGCATTATTAGTTGGTTCTACTCCCTCAACTTCTACAAACAACCATAAAGCTGGCTCGACTTTAAGAAGTTGACGACAAGTACGTACAGTTTTAGCTAATGGGGTTTTTTCCTTACTTCCGATCTCGTAATCTGCGGCTTCTTGTAAAGAAGACTTGATTGAATTACGAATTGATGGAACCAAAAGTTTAAATTCAGTTCTGGTCAAAGTTCCATCTCTAACCCGGTGCCATAGTTGAAATAATTTTTCTTGTTGTTTGACTAAATTTTTTCCGATATCCCCAGAAACCCCTTTACGTTCTGAGATTTTGATAAATTCTCGTTTTAGGTGCGCCCAACATAATTGCCGTTTTTCTAAGTTAACCCAATTGTAGGCTGCATATCGGTCTGAGTTTAAAATACCGCCAAAATCTTCTCCCAAAAGGTTTTTAGCAATATCTGAACCACGAGAAAGCGCGATTTCAAATATTGCTATCAGCGGTGTAACTGCTACCCACAACCATCCCTGCTTCTTTGAGGAATTGCACCCGTCAACATTACCTTGATTGAAGTGGGTTTCATCTGCTCCCACTACAGGGGAATTTTGGACGTATATTTTTGCAACTTCAACAATTCCTTCTAAAGCGTTACTGGCTTCAAGCTTGAGTTTATTTACTGTCCCCAAGGACATTGGAATACCAAACACATCGCCCATTGCATTTTGTACCATCCTATTACTGTGACGATACAGTCCGCTCAAAACTGCAACCAAAGCTACTACCCCTACCCCGTAACCACTTGGGTTAATATCTGACGGTAATGCTGCGCGAGTACTTACTCCACAATTGTTACATTTGAGTTGATGTAGACGATGCTCCACTACTATTGGTTTAATTGGAGGAATATCGACAATTTGATGACGTAATGGATTAATATCTTCCCCACTTAATTTCTCACCGCAGCAACTACAAGTTTCTGGGTGATGCTCTATGATCGCTTCACACTCAGAAACGTCATATAAATGACGACTATGACCTTTATGACCTGGTTGTCCTCCACGCTTTTTACCACTATTCTTTTTCTTTGGAGACTTTGAGGTACTCGGTAAGTCACTTGATGGTGGAGATGATGAATTCTTTGATGACCGGTTGATTTTTTCTAAAAGTTCTTGATTGCGTGCTTCCGAATTCGCCAATTCTTCTTCTGATTTTTTGATGCGCTGCCCCAGTTTCTCCACCAGTTCTTTGACACTTGCTGGAGTGCTATCCCAATCGGAATTGGGAATTTCGATTCCATAAACGAGGCAGTTTGTATCCATGCCTCTTAATCTACCATCTATGTGTACCTATTTTTTCTGGTATTACTTCTAATCCCGTGAACGGTTACCTTTAATCCAGAAGATAAATATTCAGAAGAAAAATGGCAGCAATTTCTTGATTTGATTAGAGCCTTCCAGAAATTCGACAATAACTCCCTCACAAAAATTGTTAATCAAGGCTTAAGTCAGCAAAGTTAAAACCTGTAATA
>JBCBPQ010000506.1:0-2581 GCA_039820645.1 Cyanobacteria bacterium J06633_8
AGCTTATCAACTTCTACGCTAAACTGAGGTCATTGTTAACCGTAGCATTTGTAATTCATGACTCGTTGGTTCAATACCGCAGGTCCTTGCCAAGCTGACATTCACTACATGGTGTCGCCAACGGGTCGATTACCAAATTTAAAGCAGTTAATATCTCAACATAGCTACTTTGTAATCCACGCGCCACGTCAAACTGGTAAAACTACTGCAATGCTGGCTTTAGCGGAAGAATTAACAAATGGCGATCGCCATACCGCAGTAATGGTATCGGCAGAAGTTGGAAGTCCTTTTCCTCACGATCCTGGTGCTGCTGAACTTGCAATTTTAGATGCTTGGTGGGCAAGCGCTAAGTTCGATTTACCGTCAGATTTGCATCCCCCCTCTTTAAACAACGAAGCACAACCGGGACGAAGAATTCAAGCAGCTTTGCAGGCTTGGGCTGCTTCGAGCAAAAGACCATTGGTGTTGTTTATAGATGAAATTGACTCGTTACAAGATGAAACGTTAATGTCTGTTTTGCGACAGCTGCGGGATGGTTATCGTACAAGACCGAAAAATTTCCCGTTGTCAGTTGGTTTAATTGGTTTGCGAGATGTGCGTGACTACAAATTTGCTTCTGGTGGCAGTGAAACAGTTGCTGGGGTCGGTTTCCGTCCCAGCAAACTGTTGAACCCGAAGGGTAGTCGATTAAATACTTCAAGTCCTTTTAATATTAAAGTAAGTTCGCTGACACTAAGGAATTTTAATTCTACTGAAGTACGAGAACTATACCAACAACATACTGAAGATACAGGACAAGTTTTTACTGACCAAGCAATTGATATAGCTTTTGATTTGACTCAAGGACAACCTTGGTTAGTTAATGCTCTTGCGAAAGAAGTCGTAGAAAACATTGCTACAGATACAAATGTGGCGATTATAAACGAGCATATTCTCAAAGCCAAAGAAATATTAATTGCACGTCAAGATACTCATCTTGATTCGCTTACAGAGCGTTTGCGAGAACCTCGCGTAAAAGCAATTATTGAACCTATGCTCGCAGGTCAAACTCTAGGAGATACTCCTGCTGACGACCGACAATATTTGATTGATTTAGGGCTGTTGCGACGCGACCCAGCAGGGGGACTAACGATTGCTAATCCGATTTACCGGGAGGTTATTCCCCGTGCTTTGGTGCAGGGAACTCAAGATAGTTTACCCCGAATCAGTCCGAGTTGGTTGACCAAAAGTGGAGAATTAAATACTGATGCTTTACTGCAAGCATTTTTAAGGTTCTGGTGAGTCCAGTTGCGGTGGACGGGTTCCCCGGCATAAGCAAACTGGCGAACCCGAAGGGAGACAACACGGAGAACCATTACTTGGTAGTGCTGTTTACCATGAAATTGCGCCTCATTTGGTACTTATGGCATTTTTACATCGGGTTGTTAATGGTGGTGGAAGCTTAGAACGCGAATATGCAATTGGAAGTGACAGAATGGATTTATGTTTGAGGTATGGAAAGGTAACGCTGGGGATAGAATTGAAAGTTTGGCGAGATAAAAAGGGCGACCCGTTAGAAGATGGTCTTGAACAGCTAGAATCTTATTTAGCTCGGTTGGGAGAAAATTTTGGTTGGTTAATAATTTTTGACAGGAGAAGCAAAGCTCCTTCAATTGAAGAACGTTTATCAACTCACCTTAAAACTACAGAGGGGGGACGTTCTATTACTGTGGTGAGAGCATAATTCATCTTTAAAATAAAAGTTAAAATCACATTAATTGATACGAAAACTAGAATAAATATATTAACCCTATTTTGACTGATATCATGAATCCCCTCACAATTAATTTACCTTCAATCCTTGAATTAGATATTGATAATATCAATCTAACTGACGAGCAATTTTTCCAGCTTTGTCAAAACAACCCGGATTTAAGATTCGAGCGCACAGCTTCAGGAGAATTAATCATTATGCCACCTACAGTCCCGCATCACTAGTGATAGAAATTCCGATTTAAATTATCAACTCCGAGGTTGGAACCGTCAATATAAACTTGGAAAAACCTTCGATTCCTCCGGTGGCTTCATACTTCCTAATGGTGCAAACCGCTCTCAGTAAGGCATCTTGGGTAAAAATGAAACGCTGGGATGCCTTAACCGAAAAGGATAAAGAAAAATTTGCTCCTTTATGTCCTGATTTTGTTGTTGAATTAATGTCCCCAAGCGACACCATTGAAAACACAAGAGCCAAAATGAAAGAATATATGGAAAATGGCGCTTCTTTAGGTTGGTTAATTAATCGTAAGCTTCTTCAGATTGAAATTTATCGTCCTAATCAAGAAGTCGAAATTCTTCAATCTCCACAAACTCTTTCTGGAGAAGATATTTTACCAGGATTCGTTTTGGATTTAAGCGAAATCTGGTAATTAAAAAGTCACATAATTAGCGCTACACTTTGCGTAATACATAAAAGCATATAGATACTAAACACAATTATCTAATGCAATTCGTAGAAAGATTCCTTTTCTAGATGCTTGACGTATTTTTCAACTAGTTTTTTAAGAATATCTGGCTCTCCTATTTCTATCCAGTCATCAACAGA
>JBCBPQ010000507.1:0-2539 GCA_039820645.1 Cyanobacteria bacterium J06633_8
CAGAAAATTTAGCCCTCGAAAAGGCAAAAGGCAATAGGCTGTCTTGCAATAGGTACAAGAGTTTGAGTTTAATTTACTTTTCTTAACATAGAAATATTTTTTCACGCTGACTTACTTAACAAAGGTAACAAGTTTAGTAATTGTTAACTGGTAACTACGACTTATTGAATTCAAGCTATAGTTTGTTAGTTCCGATGCCAGCCAGTTTCCCCATTGGGTTGGTCGATTAGATTTACTCCTACGGCTTGTAATTGATTGCGAATAGAATCGGATAAAGCAAAGTTACGGCTTTGACGTGCATCTTGTCGTTGCTCAATTAAAGCTAAAATTTCTGCATCACTAATTACTTCTGATGGGTTTTTATTTTCTGCTGGGGATAAAATTTCAAGTCCAAAAACCTTTGCTAATGTCACTAAAGTTTGCCACATTTGCTTTAACTTTTCTGAAGGGATTTCAGTATTACCTTGATGAGTGATGATATTAGCGTTCCGACGCAATTCTTTGGCTAGTTCAAATAATACGGCTAATCCCCCCGGTGTATTAAAATCATCATTCATCGCTGTCTGAAAGCTGTTGAACTCAGAATTTTGCAATTCAGTTTTTGGATTTAAATTTGTTTCCTTCCATCCCAATTTTTCGCCATACTGGTATCCGAATAACAAACCAGTTTTGAGAGTTTCCCAAGCATTTTGAGCGGAAGAAATAGCATCATCTGTAAAGTCCAAAGGCTTACGGTAATGACCTTGCAGTACAAATAACCTGATAACCATTGGATCGATTGGTCGGTCAAGTAATTCTCTAATTGTCGTAAAATTACCTAGTGATTTAGACATTTTTACACCATTCACAGTCACCATCCCGTTATGCATCCAGTAATTAGCAAGTGGTTTACCAGTGACTACTTCTGATTGAGCAATTTCATTTTCATGATGGGGAAATACCAAATCACCACCACCACCATGAATATCAATGGTTTCTCCCAAATTAGCACGAATCATTGCCGAACATTCAATGTGCCATCCCGGTCTTCCCATTCCCCAAGGTGAATCCCAAGCTGGTTCTCCCGGTTTTGCTGCTTTCCACAAGGCAAAATCTGATGGTTTATTTTTCTTCTTTCCAGATAAGTCTTCTAAATCAACTCTACCACTTGCCCCAGCTTGCATATCTTCTAATTGCTTACCGGAAAGTTTGCCATATTCAGCAAAGTTTTCTGTTTTGTAGTAAACATCTCCATTTACTGCATAAGCGTAGTCTTTTCGTTCTAATTCTGCAATCAACTGATGAATAGGAGTGATATTTTCAGTCACACGGGGATACTCAGATGCATCAATGACGTTTAAGCGACGGATATCTTCAAAGTAAGCTTGAATGTATTTTTGGGAAACCTCTTGCATTGATGTATTCTCAGCCTTGGCCCGATTAAGAATTTTATCATCAATGTCGGTAAAATTTTGCAGGTAACGCACTTCATAACCGCTAAATTTTAAATAGCGTTGCACCGTATCCCAAACAATATAAGACCTTGCATGACCCAGGTGACAATAATCATACACTGTGACACCACAGCAGTACATTTTGACCTTTCCTGGTTCTAAAGGTTGAAACGTTTCTTTACGACGGGTGAGGGTATTGTATATTGTCAGAGTCATGTCAATTCTCAATTATCAGTTGTTTTAATCAATTTTAGGATGAAAAAGAAATTACATTAGCAACACCGTAGATGCTTCTACTGTTGAAGGCACGCGAAAATCATTAATGTTAACAATTCCTTGAATAGCATTAAATATTGGCTTCCATTTCACTCCATGAATATACTTATGGCATTTATTTATTTGCTCATCAGTTGCACGGTGGCAGTGATTAACTACTATTCTATCGGCAAAGAAGATTTGATTAGTAACTGACAGGACGTTCTGCATCGAATGGTGGATATTTTGCTGCATTAATTACTGTAATCGCTTCTTTCAAAAAATACTTCCTGGGGAAAAAGATTGTCGAATTGTTCTAATTACTGGAATTGGATCGGTTTCGTTGTCCAAACTTTGGGCAATGTTTTTTCAACGGTAGCAGGCAATGGTGAAGTTTTGTTGACCATTGCCTCTATTCAAGTTATTAATTAATGAAAATTAGCTTTGTGTTGAATCAAATTCATGAATTCTTCCCGAGTTTTTGCATCTTCTGCGAATACACCACGCATTGCGCTGCTGACAGTCCAAGAACCAGGTTTTTGTACCCCACGCATTACCATACACATATGACTAGCTTCTACAACTACTGCTACACCTTGGGGTTTGAGTAAACCTTGGAGCGCATCAGCTATTTGTAAAGTTAATCTTTCCTGTACTTGTAAACGTCTTGCGTACATTTCACAAATACGAGCAATTTTTGACAATCCAATGACTTTACCATTAGGAATATAAGCTACATGAGCGCGACCAAGGATTGGTAAAATATGATGTTCGCAGGAACTAAAAATATCAATATCTCTTATCAATACCATTTCATTGGCATCTTCTGTAAAGACTGCACCATTTAACAG
>JBCBPQ010000508.1:0-2523 GCA_039820645.1 Cyanobacteria bacterium J06633_8
GGTAAAGTAGATGCTCAAGACAATGTTTTGAAAAATGCACCTCATACCGCACAAAGTTTAATTGTAGGTGAATGGAATCATCCTTACACCCGCGAACAAGCCGCTTATCCAGCACCTTGGACGCGAGAACATAAATTTTGGGCTGCTGTAGGGCGCATTGATGCTGCTTTTGGTGACAGGAATTTGATTTGTTCTTGTCCTTCGATGGAAGAATATTCGGAATAGATTTAAGCCGGAAGAGACGTAGTAATGCTAATTTTATACGTCTCCATTAATATCAAATTTAAATAATTTACAAACCCGGTTTTTTTTAAAAACCGGGTTTTTTGTATTTAATCTAACTTCTAATATCAATTAAAAAATTTTGTAGGGTGTGTTAGATGCACCACAATCAATCTGTTAAGACAAAAAATGTTGATACATCATCTAACGCACCATAAGAGGATATTTGGGAAGTCATAAATAAAACCACAAACTTTCAGATCCCCCTAAATCCCCCTTATAAAAGGGGGACTTTTACCCCCCTTTTCTAAGGGGGGGACGGGGGGATAATCCGAGAGTTAGGATAAAAACTATACTTTTCAAACATCATCTAACGCACCATAACGTTGATACAATAAAAGTATTAATTAAAATTATCAATATAAAATTAAAATATTTTTTCTATGTTTTTAAATATAATATTTACACCAATTCCGGTATTACCATAATTACTGATTGGTGCGTGACGCGAATAAAGGTATCAGGCTAGATTCAAATTGTTTCATAGCGTCACACACCTTGCATAACATATATTTAAATATGAAGTTGTTTTTCAATTATATATTTCACAATATCTTTATCTTTAGTAGGACTTATCCAACTGGCATTTTTCTTGTAATGTCAAGTAAATATTCTGATTTATAACATAGCGAACAAAAGTAAATATAATTAGGAATTAAAGCTTATAAATACAGTTTTTTTAACATAATAAAGATAGCTTTTTAGCAGCAAACAAATACCATATTAATTATTGAATTGACAAGTTATTTGAAAAAAAAATCTTAATAATAGAGTACATACAGCTAAGTATATTAATATTTAAAAAACATAATAATAGTAAATACCCAATTACAAATTACCGATTATCAATTACTCAGAAAAAGAATAAAAAAAATTGATTTAATTGTTTGAATGTTCTTAAACATACACCGAAAGACAGATGTTATCTGATAGATTTAGTACAGATAACTCAAGGAAGGAATTCAACGAAGATGCCTGATGATAAGCAGTAAATCCTTGGAAAGCGAACGACTCCGCATAAGTTTAGAAAAGATGGTTTTAATTATGCAATCGGAGAGGAAAGGAGTCCGAAATGATTAGAGGTGAATACTGTATTAGGCAAGCGTTGCTGCGTCAGTAATTTAGAAAAGAAGTAAGAACTAACTATCAAGAACGCTTATCAAATTGCGTTCGGAGTAAGTATTTACCAATCTCTATAAGTTTAACCGAATGTCTTTAAAAGACAGTGGTGTTAAATGAACGAGAATTTGCAATTGAGCGAAAACTTCTTGACTCATTACTGAAGCTATATTCCTACTTGTGAGATATCTGTCTACAAACAGAAAACTTCCTAAATTCCAATAGTGTGAGGAGACAATTAGAAATGGCGAAGCTTTTGCTAAACGTTTTGAAGCTAAGTCCAGTTGTTTTAGCTGCTACATTTTTCGTTTCCAACGGTGCTTTTGCTGCTGAGCAGAACATGACCTCCGTTGATGAGTTAGCTCAGGTAACTTCTGTCGATCAGTTGTCTGATATTGAGCCTTCTCACTGGGCTTTTCAATCTGTTAAGTCCTTAGTTGAGCGTTACGGTTGTGTCGCTGGTTATCCTGACAGAACCTACAGAGGTAACCGTTCCATGACTCGTTACGAGTTCGCTGCTCTTTTAAACGGTTGCTTGGATCGCATTACCCAGTTAATCGCTGCTAGCGGTGGTAACAACAACCCAGATATGGCTGCTGTTAACAAGCTACGTGAAGAGTTTGAAGGCGAATTAGCTACTCTACGCGGTAAGGTTGACGGTTTAGACTACCGTGTTGGTGAGTTGGAAGGAGCTAACAAGTTCTCTACAACCGCTAAGTTGAAGGGTAAAGTTGAATTCATCACTGGTGGTGTATTCGGACCTAACGATAAAGTTGGTAGTACTGCTGGTTCTAATGACTTTGAAGACCAAATCACCTTCGGTCAACGTACTCGTTTAGATATCACCAGCAGCTTCACCGGTAAGGACAAGTTGCGCGTTCGTTTACACCAGCGTGATAACCAGTCTTACGGAAGTGACCGTACTGGTACCAACATGAGCCGTATCGATGTTCAAGGTGACACCGATGGTTTCGTTGAAGTTGAAAAGTTAAACTACAACTTCAAGCCTTCCAAGAACATCAGCGCTAGCGTATGGGCTTTGGGTGCTGGAATGGATGACTTCTTAGATTCTGATAAAGCAAAGGTTCAAACCACTCGCTTTGCTAAGCGTAATCCTTTCAC
>JBCBPQ010000509.1:0-2474 GCA_039820645.1 Cyanobacteria bacterium J06633_8
GGTGTATAAACCACCCCTTCAGACATTGCAATTACTATTCTTTCCTTCCTTGCCCATTCAAACCAAACACTCACATCCGAAGTTAGAGTGTTTTTTGGTTTTTCACCGTTTTTACAACTATTGATAAACAAACCTGTGGGATTATCGCACCATCCTTCGTGAATTGCTTCTTTAACACGGGCGATCGCACTATTCACATTATCCCAATACTTCTTGATTACCCCCAAGCAAGGGTCTGGATTGATTCGCAATCGCTTTAACTGTGCACAAACTTCTTTTATTTCTGGCTTCGCAGGCTTCTCTGAAGTTGTAACGACTTTGACTTTCGGCTGAGTAATTTTATCAACACTAGTATCTGGGTTTTGAGTCGAGTTAACTTGTTCTAATTTTTCATCGTAGCGAGGTATTTGGGTTTCTTGTTCGGGTCCATCAACTTCTTCTTCCTCAGCAGCAGTGTTATTGTTTTCAAAAAACTTTATTGTAGTTTTAGATGTTGGCGGATTATTCGCATATTCACCTGAAATATCTGGCACCTCTGGGTCTATTTTTTCGCATTGACTAAACTCTATGGTTTCCATGATATTTTCCAGATTGAGCCTATATTCGGATGCAGTGTCTTTAGGGAATCGATGAGATGGTTTATCTTCTACCAATCCATCGAAAATTAAATCCTTCATGTGTTTGCTGATTGTTTCTCGACAGTAGCCTAAAATATCAGCCAGGTTCTCAAAGGTGATTCTGATCCAAGAGTTGCCGTAATAGTGCTTTCCATCAAGCCACGACAGTATTGCAGCCTTGCATTTCTGACGGCGGTTAAATGTGGCAAGAAACTCTTTGAGGATGTTGATTGGGGGATTGATTTGTCCCAGTGATGCAGAAGTGAAACTAGTCATTATTTCCTCCTTCCTGATTAAATCGTTTCAAAGCCTGACGTTTTGCTGCTTCGAGCCTTTCTTTTTCTTGTGTTGATACTTCTCCAATAACAGTTTTAAGTTCCGAATGTTGCTGCTGTTTAACTTGCTGTGTAAGTGCTTCTATCGGTTCTGATTCTTCAGCTTGATAGTTAGGTTTAAACCCACGACGACGATGTAAATACCGGAAGTGGCGTTTATCTTGAGGGGGCAATTGCTTCCACACTTGAGCATCCCATCCAGGAGGTATGTAGTTTGCTTTTGAAGCTGGGAGTAAATTTTGTATCTGAGATTGAAGTAATCGTATTTCTTGTTCTTGTTTGATAAGTTTCTTATTCTGCTGCTCAAATTTTTCAAGTACCGACCTAAGTAGCTCTTGGTTTTGTAGTGATAATTCAGCATCACGAGTTTTAGATGCAAAATAGCTTTGTGCTGCTGCTATTTCTGGTTTACGTGGATCGCCATTCATTGCCGTAATATAGCAGGCATATCGAGATAGCTTATAATCTTTGAGCGTTTCTCGAAATGCCTGAGAGTCCCCTATTTGCGCCATTTGGACGACGTTGGCAAAATGGTAGGATATGTTTACTCCGGAATTACGAGCGCTAATTTTTGCTCTTTCTACAGTATCTTTAATTCTCTTCCAAGTTCTATATCCCATCGACGCTAATAAATCTGTCGCCAACCAGTATTCGGTTCCTAATTCATCAATTTTTTTTATTTGGTCAAATGGACTGCTATCTCTTTTACTTAAATTAATCGAATCCATAATTCCTCCGTTGCAAATGCATGAGAAAATAGAGCGACGCTGCTAGTACAACTCGCCACTGAGTAAAATTAATTTCTTTCATCGCCAAGATTGAGAACTATCAAGTATTAAGCAGCTACAGAGATGCAACTGTTTAATACTTTATAGAAGAAAATTACTTGTTATCCCAAATAGTAACACATAGTTATCACAATAGATGTTGAAGAATAAAAAGCAGTAAACCCGCCTAATGTTTAGCGGGTTTATCTTTAAGCATCTGTTTTAACTGTTCAAGCAATTGCCTGAGAGAATTATTTTCTTCTCTCAGGCGGCTGTTTCCCCCAGCAATACCTCTTCAAGTTTTTCAACTCGTTGTCTTAATTCTAAAATATCGCCACTTTCAGCACTTACTCCAAGATACTGATCGATTAAATCTATAAGAACATCAGTGGCATTTTTTCCTTCTGCCTTCACTTTATGATAGAAAGCATCTTTTTTATCAGGTGAAATTCTAATATTTAGCCTTGACTCAGCCATAATAATTCCCTTTGCTAATTATTCTAGAGTTATTTCAAATTAGCAATTAAGCCACGGGATAACAAGTGTACATACGAATTGCAGCTATTTGTTATCCCTACGTGTTGACAAATGGGATAACAAACATTATTTTAGATAATAAGACAAATACAGCCATGCGTTCGCCTGTCCTGAGAAAACTAGTACGAACACATGGAGGTAAGCCAAACTCCTATAAAGTCAGGCATCTAATTATGACGTATCTATGTACCAAGCAGCAAGTGCTTCATAGTGATAAA
>JBCBPQ010000510.1:0-2276 GCA_039820645.1 Cyanobacteria bacterium J06633_8
ATGATAACAGCGAAGAAAAGCAGCAAGCATCAACTAATGGTTCTGTGAGAGTAAATAAAGAAAATAGTTTCAAAGAACCAACAATTATTCATCTTATTGACGGAGAAAAAGGGGGGTGTGGAAAATCGTTTTTCAGTAGGACATTTATTGAATACTGTAATTCCATTGCTTACGATATTGCAATTGTCGATGCTGATATCAGCAACAAAGATATAGCTACAATTTACCCCTCGGTTGAAGTTGCTTATTTTAGCGATGATGAAAAACTAGCATTTCAAGCCGATAAAATATTCGATTTAGCTTTTGAAAAATCTGTACTTGTTAATTTACCCGCTCAGGTTTATTCCAATGTTACTGATTGGATACAACGTAATGATTTAGTCAATTTGGGTAAAGATAATTCAATCAAGTTTATTAAATGGTTTGTTTGTATGGGAGGGGTTGATTCGGTCAATTTCTTTCTTCAATCTTTGAATGATTTCGGAAATGACATTGTTCATGTATTTGTGAGAAATCAAGGATTGTGCGATGAATGGGATTATATAAACGAAATGCCTGAATTTAAAACTGCTATCAGTGACCATAACTTTATTATCATGGATTTCCCTAAATTTCCGTTTTGGGAACGCAATATGATTGACCGATTGGGGACAACTTTTGATATGGCGATCGCGCACCCGGATATAAAGGTTATTCCCAAACAGCGGATAAAGAATTTCCTGAAAGTGGCTTATGCTTCTTTAGCTGCAACGGAGTTAATTCAATGAGTACAGACGATGCTTCCAAAAGTAAAGAACAAACACCAAAAACTCCGGATGAGTTACTTGCTGAGGCTTTGAAAGGGAAGAGTGAAGAATTTAAACAGCGAGTGGTTGATTTCGCTTTTAGAAGTGGTTTATCAAAAGATGACCCATTATTTCTTGTACTGGTTGCGACGGGACAATTGGAGGCAATGTTGCAGGATGCACCAGAAACATTAAAAGTACTGTTTAAAACTTGGAATCAAGATTTAGCCAAGAATCTGGAGACAGTAGAACAAGTTGCTGTCCAAAGGCAGAAAGTAGCTATTAACCGAGCAGCACAAGCTTTGATTCATGAATCTTTGGTACGTGAAGGTCGAAATATTCTCAATTCTTTTTATCCGGCTGCTATCGTATTCTTTCTTATTTTTGGAGCGGGTTTCATTAGTGGAGTTACCATACCACCTTGGATTGTAGGTATGTTGGGAAAAGGATACAGCTTAGTGAAATCTAATAATTTAACTTGGGACGAGCTGAACGCAATGAGATGGGCAATGTCGAGTGAGGGAAAATTTGCGAAAGACTTGATTGATTGGAATCGCGGCTATTTGGAAAATGGAGAATGCCTCAAAGATGCTCAAAAGTTGGGTGTGACCTTATCGCAATATAACCGCAAAGCCACATCAGGATTCTGCACTATATGGGTAGTTCCATCAGATAAACGAAAATTTGTTCCCCAAAACTAACAATTAAGTTTTAAATCAAATTTTCTACTCACAACCACCAATAGTATTGGTCAGCTCGATAAAATTCTCCGGTGTAGCCATCGAAAATTAATTCTTGAGATGATTCTATATCTTCGACTTCAAATTCACTATTTATTGCAGCAGTTTTTTGAGATTTTTTGCACTCGGTCTTTCAGCCCAAACGTGTTTATGGTAGCAACGCTTGCAAACAGTTCCATCTGAGTTTTTGTAACGCCAAGTAGGATTTTTCTTGCATATCCTGCATAAAGACTGTTTCCGTCGTTTTGACTTTGCTTTTTTAGTCATTTTCCGTACATCTCACTTGAATAGAGAGCATTTACCGTTAAATCGCATTCATATCAAAACTCTGTGTAATATTTATCCCAATATTCCTGGGATTTAGCATTCTTTCTTGTTTCTTCTTCATCTCTAGCTGCTTCTTTTTTACGTTCTTCTATTGAAGGGTCATAAAAATCATCATAGTTCGCATACCCCTCACTCAGAAGTTCATCGGGGGTCATCGATGAAACTATCTGATATCTACTTGTTTTTGGCTCATTACTCATCTGTTTTACCTACCTATTTGATACTAGTCTCTATTTTAATTGACATCTACTAGTTGCGTATCAATTAGCGTAAAGAAAATTTAGACTCCACAAACTATGGTTTTAAAACTCAAACACTTTGACACTAAAACTAAACAGGATACTCGAATAGAGGAGAAACTAGAAAACACCCTTGCAGAATACTTATTCAGGGATGTCAAATTTAGTATTGGTACTGCTTATCC
>JBCBPQ010000511.1:0-2224 GCA_039820645.1 Cyanobacteria bacterium J06633_8
ATTTTGATAGGAGATTGAATTGATAGCGGTATTAAAACGACTTGAGTAGTACCTTTAAAAACTCCTTGCGGTGTCATTGAAGCAAGTTTTTTGAGAAATTCTTTACGAAAATCTTCTGATAATGCATAGGATGCTTGCCATGCTCCTGAAGTAATTTTATTTCCTCTTAATCCTCGCTCTCCAATGTCTACGCCCTTATCTTTTAATGGTTTTGCGTTTTCTTCAACAGTTGTAGGTGGTAGTGTTCCAGACCAGTTCATCATCAAGGTCATGGTATCGGAAACAAAGCGAGATATTACTTGGGGTGTTCGTTCAACATTTCCTAAAGGAGCAACTTGAATCGCTTTACCTGTTTCTAATTGCACCAGCGAAGGAGGTGGTTTTTTATTAAGTTGGGAATAGGAACCATAGAGTAATATAAGTAGAAAAAATGTGATTAAGTGTAATCCAAATGTGGAGACAGCGAACAATGCTAAAGTATCTCCAGTTGAGAACTTTTTAGATGCACGATTTAAAAATTGTAATCTTTTATTTTCAGTAGATTCTGAATAATGGTTGTTATCTATGTTCGTCATCTGAATTTTATTTACTAACGATTCTGGTTACGAAAGTAGAAATACCAAAGCTAGCAATACTCGAAAAACTTCTAAAAACAGCTAATCCGCCACCTGCTGCTAAAGCTACAGATAAAATGGGGGCAAGAATACCGATTGCAAATGCGAAAATCATTGGGTCATTATTATCAGCATTTAAGACCATTGTGGCAACTAAACCAGAAATGATATTGAAACAAAGCTTTATCATTCCCACCGAGAAGAAGCCTGTTAACCATGCGAAAATAGCTTTTTGACCAACTGGAAGTAAGGAACCTCCAACAGCTAGCGGTCCTAGTAATGCAGTTAGTAACATACAAATCTCGATTATCCATTGGAAAGCAGCTGCAAGTGCTAGAAGCCAGCCACGCACTGTTAACTGAAAAATATTTGTATTGAAAAAATCACTAGCACTTTGGAGCCAAGAAGGACGATTATCCTGCTCCGCTTCTGCTTCAATTGTTTTTGCTTGTCGGGCTGCATTTTCTAAACATTCAGTTTGTTGTGTTGGGTCAGCAATCGTATTACATTGATTAATCAGCGACTCAATTGCATCTGTTTTACCCGTTTTGAGCATTACCTGTTGGTATGCTTCTTGCAACTGGATAGAAGCAGAGGTGGAAACTAACAGGGTTTGATTCGTTTGGTTTATAATTCCCCTCAAACCTTTGGTCACAGCTATTAATTGTTGACCATTATTTGCTAGCAAGACTATGACAACGATTGGCCAGATTAGTTCGGTAAATCCTTTGGAACTGTCCCCGTCAATCATTTCCTTTGTCCATTGGACGATGAAAATTAGGAGAGTGCCAACTGCAAAGAAGATTCCAAGATTTGCGATCGCACTATATAAACCACCACCTAAAACATCATCCCAGAGATTATCTATTGATTGAGCAACAGCTTCACTCGCAGCAATTCCATCTTCAGTAATTGTAGAAGCAGCCTGTCCCGGATTTTCTGGTTGAACTTGAGAAAGGATAAGTCCGTATTTCAGTACTGAGTAGAACATACGGGTGCATCAATTAAAACAATCTTGACTGTGCAGCTGTTCTCAGATTACTAAACCCCTGACCAACAACTTCTTTTTGGCGTGACTGATTTTGCCCATCTAAAGAACGGGATATGTTAGTCAAATTAAGATTCGCCAAATCTTGTGATTGTCTAGATTTCAAGCCATCACTTCGTATTGCGCCTAAAATTCCTGATATTTGAGTGTTTTGTTGAGCAATACGCTTCATTACATTTTGGGTTACTACATCATTTTGAGCAGCATCAGAAAAGATGGAGACTGTTTCAATTGACGTTTGAGTTTTTTCCACTTCTGCTTTCATTCTTTCTTGTGCATCTTTACTCAAGGTCGTTTCTGTTTGTGCCCTTGTTATTTGACGGTCTAGCTCATTGCTTGCTCTGTCAACACTATTTACAGCATTGTTGTTATCAGATGCTATCTGCTCAATTTCCTTTCTAACTTCTCCGGCATCCGGTAAGCCTAAAACACCAGCAGCTTCTTGTACTAATGCTTGTAAATCTCCCTCTAAAGATTCTGATAGATTATCTAATTTTCGGGAGATGGTTGAGGAAATATATTTATTCACAGAACCAGTTTGTTCTTGCAATTGCTCAATTAC
>JBCBPQ010000512.1:0-2208 GCA_039820645.1 Cyanobacteria bacterium J06633_8
ATGCAATTTCATCTTAATTTCATAAGTATCCATCATACTCAACACTGTAAGGCTGAAGAATTTAGTAACTCATAAAAAAGATGAAATTACAACCTCGTAAAATTATCTTCATTGGCTCAATACTATTAGTTGGAGCGTTAATACAGGCTTTACCTTTAAAAGCTCACGAAAGACGGTTTCACGTACCAAAGAAAACTAACGAACCAAAAACAGAAAAAGTAATCCCGGAAACAAAAATAAATTCAAATTCATCTAATTCATCTCAAACATCTGAGATAAACAAGCCGGAAGTCATAGATAATAATTCATTAGAAGAAAAAAATACTGAGAATAAAACTCTTAACTCTGTAGATGCATCTGAAGCAAATAATACAAGCCTTGTACCAAAACCGGGAGAAATAATTTTTTCACTACTTAATAGTTTTTTTCTGGAAAAGCAGAACCATCGTCCCAAGCAGAATCATACTTCACACCATCCCAGTCACCTTTGTGGTTTTGTGAGTCTGGGTGTTGATATTTCTCGATATCAAAAAGCATTGTCATTTTACGCTATTCCTTTGTTATCGACTTATATAAATTCAACGTTCGTTGCGCTCAACATCTTTAGTTGTTTCAGTAGTCTTTTTTGGAGGGGGTAAATTCCGTCTATCAAATTTTTGTGTTTGAGGATTATATGTGGCGATCGCCATATTGTGACTAGCGACAAATTCAATAATGCCAACGGTTTGAGCGTCTTTAATCCCAATTGCAATATCTGATGATACCTTCATCAATCCGATTGCATCTTCTACTGAAGCACTACCTATAAAATCAACAGTTATATCTTTATGCTCTGTTGCAAGTTGCTCAATAGTTTTTAAAGCTGAAAATTCCGTGGGTAAGTCAGAAACATCCACAAACTGTACCTTCTCATAACCCAACTCCACCGCACGCTCAACAGCCCGTTTGAGCATATTAGACATCATTTGCTCTGTCTTCTGTTGCAATGAACTATCTACAGATGCTTCAAAAAATAAAACGGTACAAACAGGTTTATTACGACTAACAGAATTATTATGATTCTGTTGTGTGGTAGCTTCAATTTGTGGAAACTTTACGGTAGAAGGGTCAATTACAATATCCGCATAGCTAGCAGGAGAATTTTTCAAAGTACCAGAAAAACTGAACCCTTGAATTGACTTACCAACAGCAGCTAGCTTTTCTTGTAAAAATTGGACTGATTTTTTATTAACGGTTCCTAATATTTGATTATCTATCTTCGCAAAAACAGTTGGTGCTTTACGGGGGTTAGTTTGTCCTATAACTAAGGTAATATTTGCTTGTTCGTTCTGCCACTGAGAAGATTTAAAAGCATATTTATTAACACTATCAATTTGTAATTTATTATCTGAATTTTTTAAACTGGTGATAATAACACTTTTGCTGGGAGGAGAAGTTATAGCAGCAATCGCTTCATACCCAGGTAGTAAATGAGGAGAAGAACCATCAATAGTACCTAGCTTTTTACCTTCAACTATTATCCAACGCGCAGTTTGATTGGGGGCACGAGGATTAATTCCATTTTCAAATTTTATCGGGACTTGTTCACCAGCAAAGTTTCTGTCAGCATAATGATTGAACTGAGTACCAAGTACTCTCATTTGGGTAAACTGTAACTGGCTTAATTGACCTATAACTTCGTCAGGAAATATAGCAAACGCTACACCTGCTTTCTTTTGTCCTGACGAATAATTTTTATTTTCTTCGGTATGACTTACATCATGAATTGCAGCCGCTAGCTGTAGCTTTTCATTATCAGGAGTACTTTCTCTTATTGATTCAACATATTCAAGAGTTTGTTGCTTCAAAGCATCAATCATACTATTACTAATACCACTGAAGAATTCAACTTTACCCTTCTCTATAATGATTCCCGGTTTTAAGTTGTGTTCTCGCATAGATTTCATACTGATTGTACCAATAGGAATATCAATATCTTTACCCGACGGTGTTTTAAATCTTGCTTGTGCAAAAAGAGGGTGTGGCATTTTTGTAGTTGGCTCCCTAGAACAAATTCTTATATTTAGCTCAGAAGCTTTCCAGAAGTTTGAATTTTTAGCTGCCTTAAACTTAATTAAATTCGTAATTTCTAATTGCTTTCCACTATTTGGAGACGTTATTTTAAGTAATGGTCCAGATGCAATTTTTTGTCTTTCTTCTAATTCTATA
>JBCBPQ010000513.1:0-2153 GCA_039820645.1 Cyanobacteria bacterium J06633_8
AAGGGGCATGACCCAGATGGAATTGCTTGGCAATATGATGGTAAAAAATTTATCCCACAACAGCAGGGATAATAAACAAAAACCCTTTGAATAATTTTCAAAGGGTAAACAATTATTTCAATGTTGTTATTTTATTGACGGGTACAAACGGAAAATTATTTAGGTTTTACTGGTACACGACAGATTTTTTCACGTAAAGTATCTAACACTTCAGGTGTCACAATGTACCACCAAGGACTTCTTTCTGTTTCTTGGAAAGCCTGTATAATCCCTTTGTCTCGCCAATAAAAAATGGTATGAATTCCAACACCTAGCAGTGATGCTAAGGCACTGGTTGAATAGTAGCCCTCCGGGCTAACCCCTGATTTTGCAACAATTGGGTCGGCTAAAGGCTTTTCAATACCAAATTTCCATCGAATCCAGGCGACACTGGCTTTGGTAAAAGCTCGACCAGTTCCACTCACCAAACCTCGTTGATTCAGTTCCAAAGCGATTTCGGTATCAGTTCTACCAGGAGCTAATTCCTCAATCAGTTGAATAACTTCATTTGGTGTTTGAAATCTTTGAGCAGTTGTTGGACGTAGTGCATATAAGGTACTTGTAACTCCTGTATGCCAGAGTATTTGGATACGAGTAGAGCGTTCGGGAGTATCAATTGGAGTAAGAGAAACTTGTTTTACTAACAATCCTAGTATCTCTTTGCGCTCTTGATTAGTAGTGCTACTAGCGTGCCAAAGAGTGGGAATATCTTTGGCTAAGTGTAAAATTTGTTGCCTTTGTGCTGCTGTTAACTCCAGCCTTTGTACTTGATGTGCTTGCAAGTATGCTTCTTCTAATTCTGCTAATTGCTGTAATTTTTCATTCCACCGTCTTTCTAATGTACGGGCAACTAAACGATTTTCTGGTTCGGTTGCGTCATATTGGCGGAAAGCTCTATCAGCCTCGTAACGCGCTCTTTCCAACCTGAGTTGCCATGTTTTATCTGCTTCCTGTGCTTGATAATCAAGTTCTTCTAGGACTGCAAGAGAAATATCGAGTTGTTCGCTATTTATGGCTTCAAGCACATGAGCCGCAACGGCTGTGTCAATTGCGGCTCCGGCGACACTCCAACAAACACCCATGTTGCCATCTTGTTTACGAGCTTGGGTGCATTCGTAAGCCGCTCCGAGATGGAACCTTAAAAAAATGGGCAGGCTTTTTGTGGAAGATGCCGGATGCTCACGAGTTAACTGGTTTATTAAGCCTGCCCATTTTTTTTGCAGAAATTGTAACTCTACAACCACCGTTACCGTGGTAGCGAGGACTCATCTTTCTTCCGCATTTACCGCAAATAACTAAACCTTGGAGCAGAGCAAAGCCTTCTCTAGGTGTGCCTGTAAATCCATCTGATAAAGAAATTGGGCTGTTTTGTTTGAGTCGCTCGCAGTTAGACAAATATTCCTCCCAACTGATATAAGCCTCGTGAGCATTATGGATTACAACTTTCCATTCATCTTGGGGTAGACTCTGGGTTTTAACTTTCTTTATTTGACCATCCTCGATTACATTAACGCAACGTCGTCTACCATATACGTATGTTCCCGTATAAGTTGGGTTATGTAGTAGAGCAGTTATACGGCTAAGATTGGCTGGTCCCCAATAAAGTGTACCAATTTGCTTCTGTCGCCAGCGCCTTCTTGGAAAAGGAATGTCATTTATACAAAAGTAGCGCATCACTTTAAATGCCGTTCCAAGAATGCGGAACTGTTGAAAAGCTAGCTTTATTGCTGCGACTACTCCTTCGTCTGGATCTATTACTAATTTACCTTCTGGGTCATAAACATAGCCAGTAGGTGGAGAGCAGCGCAATTCTCCTTTTTTGGCTTTATTTAACTTAGCTCCTTGTAAACGCAGACGCATACCGTGTAACTCAGTATGGCTCCAAGTTCCTTTGAATCCCAATATTACTCGGTCATTAAAATCATTCGGGTCATAAATCCCATCGTGGTCTATTATCAAGGTGTCCGTAAGGGCACAAATATCTAAAAGTTTATGCCAATCTGCTTGGGAACGAGAAAATCTTGAAGCTTCCAGAGCCAAAACTGCTACCACTTCTCCTAAACCTACAGCAGCCATTAGCTTATGGAAATCTTCACGTCCGGTTGTGGTTTGAC
>JBCBPQ010000514.1:0-2140 GCA_039820645.1 Cyanobacteria bacterium J06633_8
AGAATTGGTAGATGCACCCTGATAACTAACTCCCCCGGTAAGCCTACAAGCACGCTGGGGGTTTTTTGTATTTAATTAAAGTTTCATCCGGAAAGCGTCAGTTAAATACAGTACATAGAATTGGTAGATGCACCCTGATAACTAACTCCCCCGGTAAGCCTACAAGCACGCTGGGGGTTATTGTATTTAATTAGCAATTTAATCACAAATTGATCCGGAAAGTGATTGTTCAAAGGAGTACATAGAATTGGTAGATGCACCCTGATAACTGTCTCTCCCGGTAAGTCTACAAGCTTCCTGGGAGATTTTTGTTAAGTTAGTCAAATATAAGCTCTTGTTGACTAATCTATCTGGAGAACTGAGTTTTACCCAGGTAAATGAAGTTGTTGAATACAAGTTAATCACTTTAGACAAGAAAGTCAAATACCACTAAGGGTTTTTTCTTAAGTAAAACAACTTAAATTCACTGTTTTAACTAATTTGTTATTAGAGTATAGCCTCCAAACAAACAACAACTAGTAAAACCTGTTTAAGTAGTGTATTTAATGTAACATAGTTTTGTCGATTATTTATACCTTTCTCAAAGCTTTTAGATTTGCTTAATTTAATTGTATAGCTTTGATGCCTGGGCTTTTGGTAGAAGCTATGGACAAGTTACCAATCTATTGTAAGTTTTTGGCTATCTTTGAAGATTTTTCCGCATTTATGCTTATGTATATTGTCCAGGTAGAAAATCGGTAATGTATATATTATCTTTAAATCTTTCCCTGTATTTACGTATCAACGGATAATATACTTCAACGAAAAAATAGTTGCCAATAGCTTGTAGAAAATATGAGAGGTAAATCGCGCCCTAAAGGTTATTGTGGAATTTAGCGGAGTGGCTAAGTCTTAATTGTTCGGATAACCTGAAATACTTGCCGACGTACTCCTAAAAAGTTGTGACGAATCGTAATTACAGGTTTAAGCGTGCTTATGAAGCCACATATCTGACTTGATATCACCTGTCGATTTTAAGAGATGAAAAGTTCCCAGGTTTGAAATTACTTTGTATGATATGATTTCGTTTTGTGTTTAATAAGCAAAAAAACAGCCCAGAAACTTTAAAATAATGACTTTAGCTGTAATTAAATTTTCTAGTGAAGACTGTGGCATTTGCCACAAAATGTCTTTTTATGACAAAAAGGTAGCCGAAGAGCTTGGTTTGCAATTTATTGATGTCAAAATGCAGGATACTGCGACTTACCGCAAGTATCGTAAAGTTTTATTAACTCAGTATCCCGATAAGTCAGAAATGGGATGGCCTACCTATATTATCTGCGATTCTCCAGAAGAAGAAGTCAAGATTCTAGGTGAAGTGAAAGGAGGACATCCTAAAGGAGAATTCAGAACTCGCTTACAATCAGTTATTGGCGAAAATAGCAATTAGTTAGACTTTGTTTTAAATCAATTTGAGATTGTTTTAAATTTTGTAGAGACGCGATATAACTTCCTCTGGGAAGGCTGGGATAACGCATCTCTACAAAAACCATCAATCAATTAGTGATATTGAAAGATTTGACTTCTAAGATCGGACCAATCATAGCAGCACTCATTATATCTTCACGTACATCGCCAATGACTTCTGCTTTTTTTCCGGCTTGGAGTAAGTCTTTATCTGCTCCTCTCATAATTTCATAAGTTTTACCATCTTCACTAACAAATGCCCAAGCGCCCATGCCAATATCGCGACGTTCAACAGTACCTTTGACTTTAATGCTCATGTTAGTTATTGATTACTAGTTACTAGTTATTAATTATTAGTTATTAGAAGTATCAACAGCGAACAGTTAAGCTGTTGCATATTTAATTTTTATAGAACCCATTTGGGATCTATTTAAACGGTAGCCAATCTTTTTAGCATCAGTCGAACAAAACAGAGATTAACTTTGGTCGTAGAATTAGCAAGGGTTCTTTCAAAATTTTAAACCAAGCTTTTACATCTCTCCATCCAAGAATAGGTTCTTTCTATGACCCACCTCGCTTTCACTGGTACAAAACCTATCTTCCCTTGTTTCTGTTTCTGTGCTTTAGATGGTTTTGGGGATAGCTTAAATCTAATCTTGGTCATTATCTTCGGATAGATTTTCTTCAACTCTTC
>JBCBPQ010000515.1:0-2122 GCA_039820645.1 Cyanobacteria bacterium J06633_8
TCTTTTGTTTAAAATACATTCTTAAGTTTGTACTGCAAAATCTTCTGGGTCTATTCCCCAATTTACCCAAGTGATTGCTTCTTTTGCAGAATCCATATTAGGTGTAACTCGTAAAACATGAATATGTCCGGTGCTGGGACAAGTCATTTGTAGTAGGTAAATTGGTTCGATATCAATATTTTGTTCTATTCTTAATAATGTATATTCTTGCCAAGAATCTATTTGTATCGCTTCTAGTTCTTCTATAATCCGATTGTAGCCAATTCCTTGTATTAAAACTCTTCGCAATTCAGCATTATCTTCTGTTAAAATCCATTTTGGGTTCCATTTTTGGGGATGAATTTGACCGTATTTTTCTGGTAGTTTGACACCGTTATAAGCATATACTTTGAAACCGTCGGCAAATTCTAGCGCTGGTTCGGCTTCTGCATGAAGACGGTATGATTCATCTAGAGAGAATTTTGTTGGACGGGGAGCTATTAAACAAACTTCTTGAAATGGGAAAATCCAGCCGCAGTTTTCAGTTAAGGATTTATATAATTTCCATTTTTTCGCATGATGTATTTTCCATATATCTAAATAATATTGACCTTTGAGAATGGAAAGACAAAATTCTATATTCATTCCCAGAATATTATGAACATACCATAATTATATAATAATCAATTTTATTTATTTTTTTATAGTTTATCCATTCATTCCAAATTTCAACCCATAACTGTTCTTGATGTTCCCAAGAGTTAAAGTCTTCTAAAATATTTGATAATTGCCCATTGAATTTAATATCTAAATATTCTGCTCAGAGGATGTTTTAAAAGTTGAAGATGGCTAAAAAAACTATGCAAGCCGCCTAAGCATTATCCGAATCATAGCAATATATATAAAAGTTTCCGAAGTAATAGGTAATCTTTCATAATCTTTACTTAGACGGCGACACCAGTTAAGCCAACCAAAAGTTCTCTCCACAACCCAACGTTTTGGTAAAAGAACAAAACCTTTCTTTTCTAATGGTCTGAGTACTATCTCAACAATCCACCGAAACATATCCATTACCCACCGCATAAAATCTTCTCCTCTATATCCCCCATCCATCCAAATCGTATGTAAGCGATTTAGGCGATCACCACCCATACTGTGAACTTTTTTAAGAACTTTTTTAGCTCCTGCACGCTCTGGAACTGAAGCGGATGTAACCAGAACCCGTAAAACTAATCCTAATAAATCTACACTTAAGTGTCGTTTGCGCCCGTGTACTTGTTTTCCAGCGTCGTAACCGACTTCTTGCGATATCATGGTTGCTGTTTCGACCGATTGACTGTCAACGGCAGCTTCTGATGGACTTGGTTCACGTCCTGCTGTGACCCTTACCCAGTGGTAAAGTTTGTCATGTATTTTTAACCAAGTCCCATCTTTCTGCCATCGCCAGAAATAACCGTAAACTGTTGACCAGACTGGAAAATCCCCTGGCAATGCACGCCATGTACATCCTTGAGTAAGTACGTAAAAAATCGCATTTACTACAGAATAAATACATACTTCTCTTGGGCGACCACCTGGCTTCGCTTCTGGAAATAGGTCTGCAATCAATTCCCACTGTTCCCACGTTAAGTTGCTAGGATATATTTTATTCATTGCTCGCAAGGTGCTGATGTCTTCAATCTCAGCTTAACCCTGTGAGCTTTCTTACAGAAGCCCCCTACTTTTAAAACATCCTCTAACTCCTAACTTCCCATCCCCTATGCCCCATGATCTAAATAAGGTGTCTCACCCCCTTGACAAAGAACCATTTATAAAATAACTTCTTGTTCGCAAACACTTATGAAGAAATATTTCATGATTTAGATAATACAAAGACACTTCCCTGGTTTCCCCTACCAATACGTAAGTCGTTATCCAAGTAAGTAATGTCTAACCATCCCTGTTGTTCGTTACTTGTAATTGGAAAATCAATTGCTAAAAATTTCTTACCTGATTCAATTTCTTCAATGAAGCTTCCTGGGTATTTGTAATCTATTAAACGTTGCAACCCAATAATAGAACGTTCAAATTTAACTTGAACTCGCTTTGAGGAAACTGGTTCAAATTTTGCAGCAACACTGACTAAACCTTCGAGAAATGGTAA
>JBCBPQ010000516.1:0-2113 GCA_039820645.1 Cyanobacteria bacterium J06633_8
GGGCAACTTGACTCTTGCTTTAGTTACTACAGTAGGAGTATTGATTATCGCTTGTCCTTGTGCTTTAGGATTAGCCACACCCACTTCGATTATGGTAGGTACGGGTAAAGGTGCAGAAAACGGTATTTTGATAAAAGGAGCAGAAAGTTTAGAACTAGCTCACAAAATCAAAACGATTGTTTTGGATAAAACTGGGACGCTAACTGAAGGGAAACCAACCGTAACTAATTTTGTCACGGTACGCGGTAGTGCTAATCAAAATGAATTTAAATTAATCAAATTAGCAGCTTCCTTAGAGCATAATTCCGAACATCCTTTGGCAGAAGCGGTAGTTAGATATGCTCAAGCTCAAGATGTCGAATTAACCGATGCTCGTGATTTTGAAGCAATTGCAGGCAGTGGCGTTCAAGGATATATTGCTTCGAGATTTGTGCAAATCGGTACTAAGCGATGGTTCTCTGAAATCGGAATTAATACTAATTTACTCGCAGAGCAAAAACAAACTTGGGAATCTGCTGGAAAGACAGTAATTTGGATTGCGGTGGATGGGGAAGTAGAAGGTTTGATGGGAATTGCCGATACTTTGAAACCTACTGATATTGAAGCAGTGAGAAAAATGCAGAAAATGGGTTTAGAAGTAGTAATGTTAACCGGAGATAACCGCCCGACAGCAGAAGCAATTGCATCAGAAGTTGGTATCGACCGAGTATTTGCAGAAGTTAGACCAGACCAAAAAGCGGCTGTTGTTAAGTCTTTGCAAGCTGAAAGAGTAAAAAGAAAACCTAAGATTGTAGCGATGGTAGGAGATGGGATAAATGACGCTCCAGCTTTAGCTCAAGCTGATGTGGGAATGGCAATCGGTACCGGAACAGATGTGGCGATCGCCGCGAGTGATATCACATTAATTTCTGGTGATTTGCGTTCAATTGTGACAGCAATCGAGCTTTCTAAGGCTACTATTAATAATATTCGTCAGAATTTATTCTTCGCATTTTTCTACAATGTTTTAGGTATTCCCATCGCTGCGGGAATTTTGTTTCCGATATTTGGCTGGTTACTGAATCCGATTATTGCTGGTGGTGCGATGGCTTTTAGTTCAGTTTCGGTTGTAAGTAATGCATTACGATTGCGTAATTTTCAGTTGAAGGGTGAATATAATTCGTAATTCGTAATTCGTAATTCGTAATTAGCTCCTCGCGTTTAAATTCAGGGGCTTCTGACCTTAAAAATTTACCTGGTGAGGGATAATTATTAATGTTCAATAAGAAAAATATTATAGCAAGTCTTGCTGGAATAGGATTTCTGATTGCGATTGCTTCCCCGAAAGCGATGGCTCAAATGCCTGTAGAAATGCCCGTATCTAAAGAAGAAAACGTAGAGTTTCGTCGCATCGAGCAACCTTTAGGATTAAAAGCTGCCGTAACTCTAGGTGGTATCGGTTTAATTGGGTTGGAATTATGGTGGTTTCTTTTTAGTAAGTCAAAAGTCGTTCAAACTGATAGGAATGAATAAATACAATAGAGATTAAAAAAAATGGCGTTGCTGAATCCCGGTATGAATTGAATGTAGAGACGCGATATATCGCGTCTCTACAAGCGTTTTGGTTTTCCAATCAACCCGTTTCATACATCAAATCAGCAACGCCAAAAAAATACCCTTTAAAAGGGCATTTCATTTATCCAAAATTACTATTATTCCACGGTTATTGAACGAATCAACACACTCATTACTTCTCCCGGATTAGAAGTTGGTACAAGCGGAGTCCAATCGCTTACATTTGCATAGCCGAGTTTCTGTAAAACTTGAATTGTCCTCGTTACCGCAAAGCTTGAACCAATCAATGTATGTCTGATTTTCTCCGGTTCGGTAACTTGGGATATTATTGGTTGAGAATGAGAAATAACTTTTTCTTGATTGCTAGCTTCAGCAATAAAGCTTTGATACTTAGATTTCATAGTTTATTTTACCCCTGTTACAAATAGTCAATTTCACCATTTACTCCCCGTGAGGGGTTCTATTAACTGCGAGTATTCTGTTAACAAGCAATTTGTGGTTTTGAAATATAAACGAAACGAACCATCCCCATATTGCTTTAAGTCTCGTTCATCAAAGA
>JBCBPQ010000517.1:0-2110 GCA_039820645.1 Cyanobacteria bacterium J06633_8
CTCCTGACTTGGAAGACTTAGGATAAGTCTTATCAAGACTATAAATATTTTCTATTATAGTTTACAAAAAGTAAAATTGTAGTGGTGGTAATGGTGGATAAATCCAATTTTAAGTTATGGGTAATAAATACCATCTAATTTTTTAAATGATTAAAGTGAAATTTATTCTTATAACAGACAAAATTATTAATAGTATTTACTGAAAATTCAATTAAGTTTCATAAATTTCTACCGGTAAATCATCAGGATCCTTGAAAAAAGTAAATCGCTTATTAGTAATTTCATCTATTCTAATGTCTTCCACTGCTACACCTTGTGATTTTAAGTAGCGGACAGTTTCCTGAATATTATCTACTTCAAAAGAAAGATGTCTCAAGCCACAAGCTTCTGGATTGCTAATTCTTTGCGGTGGTTGGGGAAAAGAGAATAGCTCAATTTGGTCATTTTCTCCCACTCGTAAATCTAATTTATAAGAGTTTCTCGAATCGCGAAAGGTTTCTTTAATTATGGAAAAACCTAAAATTTCCGTATAGAACTGTTTTGATACTTCGTAATTTGAGCAAATAATCGCTACATGATGGATTCTATTGATTTTCATTTTGGGTTAAGAGTTAGGAGTTGGGGCATGGGGCATGGGGCATGGGTAATTGGTAATTGGTAATTGGTAATGATTGTTTATTCTCCGCTTCTTCATCTTTTGCCTACTCTTCTTCCTCCACTTCCTCCCCTTACCCTATGCCCAATTCCCAATTCCCAATTCCCAATTTTTAATTAAAAATCTTGTAATGTCGTTTTAGAAACGATTCTAGTTTTCTTTTTATCAGCTTCTGAGAGTTCTTCTCCGGATTGCAAGCGAGTTGCAGAAGTTTGTAAGACGGTTGCAGCACCGCTGTCTCCCATTTGCAAAGCTGTTTTGGCTGCGGTTTGCAACATGGTTGCAGCACCTGCTCTATCTCCTTCTTGCAGCTTGGCTTCTGCTAGCTGAGTTTGCCGATATTTTGCGAGTGCTAACACATGAGGCTGAACTTGTGGATTAGAGAAAGGTTGATATGTTGTAACTGCCTTGATTCCTATAGGTATAGTGTCGGAAAGCAGTTCCGTCATATTGCTGGCTGGATCGTCGTAACGTACTTGTATTTGGGCTACTGTATGATTACCCTCTGGGAATTGTCCTAAATAAATATTTGCTAAAACAGTTCTTTTGCTGTCTTTCATTAAGTCACCCAAACGCACCGCAAAACGTCCGTCTGCTTCTTGTTGTACGGGTAATTCAATAGTATCTGGATATACCTGCGCTACCGGTTTAAGTTCAGCTAGCCGAACCTTGGGCATTAATGAAAATAGTAGATAGGCATTTGTTAAACCAACAGTTTGAATGCGGCTAAATAATTGATTAAATTTATTTTCAGCTTCCTCTGGCTGTGCGATATGCGACAAACTACCACCGCCAGCATCGGCGATTTGTTCGAGAACATCTTGGTTCCAATTGTCGCCAAATCCCAGAGAATTTAAAGTTAAACTGTAATCGATAGCTAATTGAGCAAATTTCAGACAGCGATTGTTATCACCATGTTCGTTTTCACCATCCGTCAATAAAAAAGCTTGAGAAATTGCTTCTTTCTTACCCTTAGCTAATTCCTCAATACCCAAACGCAAACCTTCATCAATAGAAGTACCGCCATCAGCACTGAGACGATTAATTTGCTGTTTTATACCTTCTCTATCTTCTATGACTTGGTTGGGAACCAGTACCTTGGCACGGTGATCGAAAACTACAATACTGAGGCGATCGCCATTTTTGAGTCTGTCAACAATGCGGTTTGCAGCTTTTTTAACAGTTTCTAACGGACGACCGTTCATGGAACCGCTATGGTCTAAAATCAAGCATAAATTAAGGGGAACGCTGCGGTCTAAATTTTCAACCTTAGCAGTTAGAGAAACTGCTAACTGGCGTTGAGAGCTTGATTGATTTACATCCAGATTGCTATCATTGAGTTCGGGCAATAAGCTTACTTTCATACTAGTTGCGGTTCCTTGCACGGACTATACATTATATATAAATAACTCCAGAAGGCAGCCAACTCGCTACGGAAAACTCCTGGTGCAGTTC
>JBCBPQ010000518.1:0-1983 GCA_039820645.1 Cyanobacteria bacterium J06633_8
CAGGTGGTCCTTGCATCCAAGTGGGAATTTCAATTCTTGTTTTTTGTCTCTCTCCGCCGTCAGGACGAATCAAATAAGCCCAACCTGCACAACGTTTATTACCTTCAACGTTAGTATCGGTAGTAGCTTGAGCAGGTTGGGCTTATTTGATTCGTCCTGACGGCGGAGAGAGACAAAAAACAAGAATTGAAATTCCCACTTGGATGCAAGGACCACCTGCAACCCGAATTGATGGAAAAGATAAGTACAACTATATCCAACTTGTTCAAAAATACTGCCCTCAATATTTATATCTTCCAACTACAGCTAAAAAATCACAGCCTGAAAAAAGCTCACCATCACTCACAGATACCGAACAATTTCGTCAAAAACTAATTGAACAGAAAGACGTTTGGAATCGATGTGAAGATGAAAGTCAAGAAAATAGCTTCGAGTAGGAATTCAAGCAATCCACTAGTACGTGCGTAAAGAAAGAAAGAAATAATTAATTAAGGAGATTAATATGAGCAGAAAAAAATATCTAGGAAGAGATTTGCCACAGTTAGCTTCAAGCAATCAATTAGATACTAATGTCGTAGATACGCATTATGAAGAGTTTGATAACGATTATAACAACCAGTATTCCCATAGAAATCAGTGGAATAATCGTGCTTATAATGCCGGACGCTATGCCAGAGGTGCCTATAATTGGGGTCAAAATTGTAGTCGTGGCGTAACTCCGGCTATGGAGAATGGAGCGGGTGCTGCAATTGGCACTTTGGGTACAGTAGCCAATCATACCAACCCTTTTAAACCCTGGCGTTCTTTTGCCTTTTGGAGCATGAGTATAGGTACTTTAGTTGTTGGTTCCTGGGTCGCTCAGTTCTTTTTGGGAGGATTGATTGCAACTCGCAATCCTCGACAATTACCGCAAAATACTTCAACCGCAGTCCCATTTGGTCATGGTGTCGTTAATGCCGGTAAACCCGTCGCGAATGGTGTTTGGAATGGATTCGGTCAAGTTGCTACAGGTGCCGGAGATAGTTTAGATAGGGCTGTACGTTTACAGAATGTTGAATCTAATAATTGGCAACAACCATCTGTTAATGTAAAACAACGACGTAAAACTACTTTACCTCTAACAACTTGGACTGATGATAGTCGATATCAGCCGATACGGAGGAAGTAGAGCATGAGTTGGGTGAGGGTTCCTACGTCAAGTTTTCTTATAACTAGTAGCGTGTTTGTTGTATTTGTTCTAGATATGGCACATCCTGGGTATGGTTATTTTGCTCTTATTCCAAATGCAAGACCATTAATTACAACACTTACTACCGATATCCGCTCGGATTTAAAAAAGTTAATGCGCTCTGAACCCTCACTTCCCGTAAAAATTCAAACAAATGACGAACCATTTAACTGCCGAACGCTGTTAGATGCTTATCAGAAGGACGCGGAATGTCATTTCAAGCCGAAGAATTATTAAAATATCTCCCAGTAGAGATTCAATATCAAGAAATAAAAGCATCTGAAGAAGCCGAACGCCAATTTAAATTATCTAAAGCGAGGGGACGTATCTTTTGTTTTGGGATGTCTTTGATTATGGCGATCGCCATTGTGCATCCTGGAATTAACCAGTGGTTTGAAACCAAACTTCAATTAACCCGTATCTCTGGTATTAGTTTTTCAACAACCATCAATCAACCAAAAGAAGGGAATAAAATAGCTGCTGCCCTTGTAAATTACGCACGCAGCCAAAATTGGAAAGTCCGAACTGGAGAACGACGCTACAACATCTTCTATGTGCAAGGTATGTTCCCGTCAGGTATACAAAATGACAACAGACCGAACCAATTTAATGATTCTCGTTTCTTAGTTGAAGTTAATCCTACTCCCAGGTTAGTTGGAGCTTGGGAATCGAGCATCATTAAATTGGTTCGGTCTGTTGTCATTTTGTATACCTGACGGGAACATACCTTGCACATAGAAGATGTTGTAGCGTCG
>JBCBPQ010000519.1:0-1802 GCA_039820645.1 Cyanobacteria bacterium J06633_8
CCTCCATAAAAAGCGTTCTTAACAATCAAATAATCTACGCTCGAACCAGCAACTTTATAGAGAGATTCTAATTGAGTTACACAATCTTGGACGCGGCTAATTACCACAGCTATGGTTGTTCGCATTTTTAATCTATTTTCTAAGGTAGAAAATAAATCCATGTCCTCAATAAATTTAAATAAGAACTGATTCGATTGTGCTGGTAAATCAATGAGGATTTTTGATGACTGGGAAGTAATTTCTCCTGAATCGTTAATTACATCTTCGTTAATTACAGATGTAATATGTGCTTCTAATTTATCAACAAATTTGTCTAGATTGTTGGCATTTGTTACATCTGTTTTTTCGATAGTTAAACCAGATTTACCGTAAAATCTTTCAATGTTTGGATTAGATTTATCTGCTTCAAAAACAATTGGAAATTTTTCATTCGATAAGTAGGTGTGTAAAAGTCCACGGGCAAATGTGGACTTACCTACGCCCCCCTTATCACCTGTAATGATAACCAATCTGTTGGGTAGTGTAGGTAATGTTAAACCAACAAGGGAGTTGAATACGGGTTCGATTCGATTAGCAGTTTTTAGCATGATTAAAAGTCACAACTTCTTTTGACGCTCAAGTTAGTATCGTAGATTGAATTGATTACCGCATCATATGAAAGTACTATTTGTTGAAACATATAGCGGTTTTACCGTTGTCAACAGATAAAAGTACGGCTCCGGACAGCACACTGGTTGTCGGGGATTGTCGGGCGGTTGCTTCTGCATTGCATTCACCTGGGCGCTTAAGAAAAACATAGTAGTGACCAAACAATTGTCAATTAGCAATTCGCAATTAAAATTTTTGGGTAAGTTTTAGAAATTGGATAATTGGTAAATAAGCGGATACAAGCCCCTTAATTTCTTTTCTTTTCTTTTCGATAAATTAATTGCAATACAAAGCTATGCGTGTTTTATAACTATCGATGAGTGGGATATCCGGCATCCGGTAAAGGGAAGTAATGTAGAAAAACTTTATATTAGATAAAAAGCCAGGTATGAATTTTGATAAATACAGTAATCAATCGCATTTGCTATTACAATAATATTCCTATTTTTTACGGCTTAAAATGATATAATTCTAATAGGTTTAACTGCTGCTTTCAAGGGTTAATATCTATTAAATAAAAGTGTCATTTTTCCTAAAATAATTTTATCGTCAGATGACTAATCCGAATACCGAATATGATTCACCTTGGAAAGAAATTATTCAATTGTATTTTGAAGATTTCATGTTATTCTTCTTCCCCCAAGTGCATTCTCAAATTGATTGGAGTCGAGGATTTGAATTTCTCGACCAAGAACTACAACAAGTTGTCCGAGATGCGGAACTTGGTAAAAGGTTAGTTGATAAATTAGTTAAAATTTATCGTATTGGCGGTGAAGAATCATGGCTGCTTATACATTTAGAGGTGCAAGCCCAGGAGAAAGATAATTTCCCAGAACGGATGTTTGTTTATAATTACCGAATATTCGACCGTTACAAGCGTCCCGTAGCTTCCCTTGCGGTGCTGGCAGACTCTAGTAGTACTTGGCGACCAAACCTATTTGGGTATGAATTATTTGGCTGTACGGTTGATTTCAAGTTTCCAGTGGTGAAGTTACTAGATTATCAGCAACGGAAAGGAGAACTTGAAGAAAGCCGTAATCCATTTGCCACCGTAGTTTTAGCGCATTTGACCGCGTTAGAGACAAGCGATAATCGTGTGGAACGTAAAGCCCAAAAGCTAGCTTTAGTAAGGCGTTTGTACGAAAAAGAATTTA
>JBCBPQ010000520.1:0-1682 GCA_039820645.1 Cyanobacteria bacterium J06633_8
CACACCTCACTCAAATCCAATCCCTTACTAGTAATAAAGCCCAATTAGACGAAGTTGTTATCTTCATGCGTCAAAGTCTGCATTTTATAGAATGGACTGTTCCATCTTTAGTTGAGATTAATATTGACCAAGCCGCAGAATTAGTAGATTTGGGGCGTACTATTGCTCGGTGGCAGCACAACTGGAATAAAGTTTGTGCTGAAACGAGTTCTCGAAACGAAATTGCTGATACTGCTGGCAAGCTGTCAGAGCGAGTCCGGGAAATCTCGGCAGTAGTATAATCTTTTTACGTTCCACGCCACTCTGTAACAAGCCTAAACACTTGCAATATCAGTCAATTTCTTAAATATCTTCAAGACATCATACAAATCATTGCCAGGGTTACGCATTGAGAAAATGGCAGATGTTGCGTATTGTGGCGTACCACCTTTAACTAACTTAATGAAAATAAATTCGCTACCCGTCGCAATCATTCCAAAAGTCGGTTTATCAATAATGGGACTGCCAAGCATATACGAAAGTATTTGTGCTAAACCGGATTCAATCGAGAATGATGCTTTTTTCGATTCAATAATCATTACCCAAAGCTGGTCACGCAAAACTAAAGTGTCGATGCGACCTTTAATAATAACATCTTCATCTGGGACTTCAATATCAATTGGTTCTTCCGATTTGACGTAGAAAGGTGCAAGGTAAAAATCACCAATAAAAAGCAGTGGGTCAGTTATCGCTTGATGAACTACACCTTCTAGTAATTGTGGATAATTAAGTAAGTTAAAATATCCTTCTCTAATTTTATCGAGCAGTTGTTTGTCGTAGTCGGTTAATTCCGATAAATCGCGCTGCCATTCGGGAAAGAATTCGGGTTCTCGGACTAGTTGAATACCAAAGTTGTCTATCAGGTAACGAAGGTTAATGTCTCTTGCTTGAATTGTTTGCATGGTTGTTTTTCGCTCACCGGGACGGCATTAAAATATGGTAATGATGTTGAAACGGAGCGCAACTTTCTTAGCGAAGAAACGGAACAAAATTATTTTCAACTTCTGCTATTTTAAAAAATAATTAAATCGGGGATTTTTCAACTTTTAATAAATTAAAATAAACGCTACGCTCCTTCTCGTATTAACTAATAGTACGCGGGATTGCGTCGTCACATCCACACTCCTAAGATGTCCCCCTACATCACTCGTTCCGCCTACCCCCGAAAGCAATTTCGAGTAGTTTCGTTATAATGTACGTGTACTCACTTCACTTCTGCGCCCCTGCGGGGTGGGCTACGCCCATCCTCGCTCGCTATACGCTCTCTCGGACGCAGAAGTTGCGTTCGCCCTACGGGGCTTGTTGCACACTCATTGTTGGTGGGGTTTTTCAATGACTGCTTTAGCAATCATGCGCGTTGGAAAATTAAAAAGTTTTGGGAATGTGGGCGGTAGCGAAAAACATACAGCCCGTCTACAAGATACACCAAATGCTGACCCTTATAAGGAAAATATTCGGCTGATTGGAAATGATAATGACCCGTCTTTAGAGGAAATAGTAAAAGCTAAAATAGCTGCATCTACTAAACACAAACCGCGTAAAGATGCGGTACTATGCAGCGAAATTTTCTTGAGCGCATCACCGGAGTATTTTCGTCCTCATGACCCGGACAAGGCTGGGGAATGGAATGATAAATTGATGTG